>JADFCT010000230.1 GCA_017161665.1 Candidatus Sumerlaeota bacterium | reverse complement strand
CCGCCCTTCCGGCTCTGGCGGCGGCGTTGCTGCTTCAGTCCGTGTTTTTGGGCTATGGCGGTTTTACCGCTCTGGGCGCCAATGTGTTGATCATGGGGCTCCCGGCGCTGATCGTTTCAATGGTGTTTCGTGGTTTTGTGACCCGTTCGACGACTCCATCACAGGTGTTTGGCTGGGGATGCGGCGCCGGAGCAGTGAGCATCCTCCTGACTTACCTCTGCGCGGCCGCGGTATTGCTGGCTTCCGGCAAGGAATTTCAGGGCGTGGCCGCCTGGGTGGTCGCCGTTCATCTGCCTCTCCTGATCATCGAATCTTATGTCACCGGAGCGGCCCTTTATTATTTTAAGAAGAATCGGCCCGAATGGTTGACGGCGTCAATGCCACCCCCTGAGCGAAAGGAATAGGATGATGCGCATATTGATCGTGGCAGACATGGAAGGCGTCGCCGGCGTTTACAACTTCGAACAGACATTGAATGAAGGCGCCCCAGCCCACATGGAGGCCCGTCGCTTGATGACGGCAGAAATCAACGCCGCCGCCCAAGGGGCCTTCGACGGCGGCGCCGAAGGGGTTGTCGTCTGGGACTGGCACCTGCGGGGACGGAATGTGATTCTGGAAGAAATGGATGAAGCGATTCAACTGGCCGCTGGAGCCATTGGCCCTCGCGCCAACTTCCTCGGCCAAGGCTTCGACGCGGCCTTTCTCCTCGGCTTTCACGCCATGAGCCACACCCCCCAGGCCGTGTTATGCCACACCTTCAGTTCCAAGACCTGGGACCAATTCTGGATCAACGGCCGCCCGGCCGGCGAAATTGCGATGATGAACATGGTGTTGAGCGAGTACGCCATCCCCATCGTCCTGGTCACGGGCGATGACAAAACCATCGCCGAAGCCCACGACTGGCTCGGCAACGGTATTACGACAGCGCAGGTAAAGACAGGCCTGACCCGCGAGGGCGCGTTGACACTGGCGCCCAAACGCGCGCGGGCGCTTATCCGCGAACAGGCCTGCCAGGCAGTCCAAAGAGCGCCATTAAATCCCCCGGCGCCCATTGCGTATCCATTGACGGTACGATGGCAGTTCAAGGACAGCCATATTGTCGATACCTATCGTGGCGCCGCCAAACGGATTGACGGACGCACTCTGGAAAAAGTGATTGAATCGGGGGAAGAGTTATTCACTCCATGACCGGCGCGGCTCCGGCCATGGAACCCGCCTGAGGGCGTTTGCGTCCCGCCACCAGAAACTCCCGATTCCCGTCGGCGCCGGTAATGGGGGAATCAATGGCGCCCAACACTTCGAAATGCAACCCCTCCAGCATCGCCTTCATATCGTCCACCACCCGCTGATGGAGAACCGGATCTTTGACCACACCGCCTTTGCCCACTTCGTCGGGGCCGACCTCGAATTGGGGTTTGGCCAGGAGGACAATCCGTCCGCCGGGCTTCAGGCGCGCCGTCACGGGCTCAATCAACTTGGAAACCGAAATAAACGATACGTCCATCACCACGAGATCGACGGCTTCCGGAACATGACTCGCATCAAGATAGCGGGCGTTTGTTTTCTCCAGGCAAACGACTCGGGGGTCATTTCTCAATTCCCATCGCAACTGATTGTGTCCCACATCGACGGCATACACTTTGGCGGCGCCCCCCTGAAGCAGACAATCGGTAAAGCCCCCCGTCGAGGCGCCGATATCCAAAGCCGTCCAACCGGTGGGATTGATGTCGAACGCCTCCAACGCCTTTTGCAGTTTACGTCCCCCCCGTCCGACAAACGGTTCCGAGACCTCCAGCGTCTCAATTCGTGCGCTTTCGGGAAAGCGATGCCCGGGCTTGGAGGCCGGCGCGTCGTCCACCCGCGCCTTTCCGGCCAGGATCAGTCGCCGCGCCGCGTCACGTGAGGGGGCCAATCCACGCTCGACAAGCCACACATCCAGTCGTTCTTTTCGTTCGCTTCCCATTGCTTGTAACTCCTCGGCTTTCCCGGCCTTGACCGCGCCCGACGTCCCGGATCATGATACCGAGCAGGGGCCACTTGAGATATCGCCCCGGCATCGATTCCCTTTTTGAAAGTGAGCGTGTGGATTATGGTCAAATCCGACCGTTGGATCAAGGAAATGGCTCTGGAACATGGCATGATCGAGCCATTTGCCGACCGTCAGGTCCGCGAGGGTGTTATTTCATTTGGCGTGTCGTCCTATGGCTACGATATGCGTGTGACAGACGAGTTCAAACTCTTTCAACCGCCAGAAAGCGGGCAAATTGATCCCAAAGCCTTCGATGCCGATCATTTCCAGGACATCAAAGCAGACTTTATCGATATTCCGGCGCATTCTTACATCCTGGCCCGGTCCGTGGAATATTTTCGCATCCCCCGCGACATTCTGACCATTACTTTCGGCAAATCGACCTATGCCCGCTGTGGAGTGATTATCAATGTCACGCCCTTCGAACCCGAGTGGGAGGGCTATGTCACCATCGCCATCAACAACACCAACGCCTATCCGGCTCGCGTGTATGCCAACGAAGGGGTGGCCCAGGTTGTCTTTCTGGGCGCCGATGCGATTTGTGAAGTGTCCTACGCCGATAAAAAGGGGAAATATCAGGCTCAGAAAACGATTACCCATGCCCGAATCGAACCCAAATCGTAACGGAGGACACTTTCAGGCAAGCAGGGATTGGTACAACTGTATTAATTGGCCGCTGGTAATGCGCAGGGTATAACGCTCTGCGATTCTTCGACGCCCCCATGCCCCCATAGCGCGGCAGGCTTCCCAATCTTTGGCAACCTGAATGATCTGTCTGGCCAGTTCGCCGGGGTCATGGGACACCGTTGTGACACCGGCGCCGGGATGAATCAAGTCGCTGGGGCCACCACACGGTGTCGTGATGACGGGACGCCCACAGGCCATGGCTTCAAGCACAACACGCCCGAAGGATTCTCGATCCGATGACACCACGAGGCAATCAACGGCGCTGAGGATTTCGGCCGCATCCCGATGGCCGTCGTTCCACAGGACCCGCTTCGTCAGGAGTGGATTCGCTCGACGCATGGCGTCAATGGCTTTCCGATACTTCTGACCGGCCACATCGTCCGGCTGGGCGGCGCCCACCATCCAGCCGTGGATATTCGGCTCCGCTGCCACAACACGGGCCATGGCGTCCAGAAATCGCAGTTGCCCCTTGACGGGCTGAATCCGTCCAATATGGGCGCACACGAAATCCTGATCGGTCCAGCCCAGTCGCTGACGCGCCTCGCGGCGACGATCGGAAGAAAAAGCGTATGATTCCGCTTCAATACCGATGGGAATATACTGGACTTTTTTTGGGTTCGGCAAAACGGCGTGGGCCTGGGATTCGATGTCCCTTGAGACAGCGACCACGGTCGTGGGAAGGGTACGCAGCATCCACCGCTTCCAGGGTGAATCCATATCCTCTATCAGGTGTGCGGTAAACACAACCGGCGCACCCACCCATCGGGCGGCCAATCCAGCATAGAATAGCCCCAGAGGACCATTGGCATGAATGATTGAGAGATTTTCCTCCCGAATCCAGGCGATAAACTGCCGGAGCGCCCGCGGGGAAAAGACAGGATAGCAGCAGCCCCGGAATCGGAGGGGGTATGGGATGAGCCGACAGGGGATTTGGTTCACTTCCAGTCGCTGAGTCAATGGGCCTTGCGTGCGAACCGCCACTCGCGCGTCGAGTTGCTCAGAATTGAACACATAGTGCGCAATATCGAACAGATACTGCTCACCGCCTCCCATAAACGCATGATCTGAAACAAAACCAATCCGCAAACACGTTTGGCTAATGTGTGCCATGGGGAACCCTTTTCAGCCCCGGAATACGGAAAAGAGGTTAAATGACAACACGCCGATTCACAATCGGAATCGGCGTGTCGCAGGCTGCGGGGTGGCGCCGGTTTATTGACCGGCCTTTGTGAAGGCGCGAACTAACCGCAAGGCATCGCGGTAATTGTCGCCGGTCCCTTCTCCCAAGGCGCCGAAGAGATCACGCATCATGTTGATCTCCTCGCCTGTGGGCTTAAACAACGACCAGACTTCGTCGTCACGCAGCAGCGCCTTGAGACCACGGGGAATCCCGTCGTCCTTGAGCGCCGACTTGCGAATGGCTTCCCGATCATCGAACTTCGAGTAATCGAGACCGTGCTGAACTTCACCATAAGCGGCTGTTTCGTCTTCCGCAGCGCCTACGGTGAGATCCACGAACTTCTGATACTTGTCCGGCAACTTGGCCTTCATCCACAACAACACAGCCCGACGGTCGTTGAGACCGAAGTCGCGTGAGATTTTCAGCCAAAGTTCCAGAGAGGGCTTGACGTAGCCCTTTTCGAACTTGAAGATCGCCGGCCCGGAGACGTGATACTTGGCTCCGAACTGGTCCTGCGTTAACCCCAGAGATTCCCGGTACTCCAGAATCCTGGTACCCAGAATATTTTTCATAGCATCCTCGTTTCTTCTAGCAAAACTTCAATATCAGGCACAACAATAACAGTCCATCCACCGCAGCCGTACGGACTCCTATCAGACGGGTTTTGTTTATTCAAGCGAAAAAACACAGTTGGGAGTGTTGAAAAAGGATGTGAAACCATACCGGGATGGCGATGGGGGGCAACGCCTCCCCCACAGCCCATCCGAACGTACCGGGATGGCGCGGCATTTTATGTCAAAAAAACGCATTCCTTCAGCGGCTGAGAGAAAATTCTCTTGCTCCGAACACGAATCCAACGGTATCCAAACAGTAACTTTGGGACCGAATCGGGCTTTGATTTGATTATGGATGGCTGTGCCCATCGCCCCACCCAGTGGAAACAGGACGTGTATCATGGATCAAATGGATAAACTCCGCCAGCGCATTGATGAAATTGATTGTGATTTGGTGGCGCTCATCGACGAACGGGCCCGTCTGGCCTGTGAAATTGGCGAATTCAAGCGCATGAATAATATGTCGTTTTTCGATCCCAGCCGGCAGAAAATGGTCATTCAGAAAGCCATTGAGCGGGGCACGGGCGATTTTCCGGCCTCCGGGATCAAATCGGTCTTTTCCGAAATCATGTCCCATTGCCTGGCCCTGGAACGGCCGATCCGCATTGGCTATCTGGGCCCGGAGGCCACGTTTACCCACATGGCCGCCCAGAAGGAATTCGGTTCGGCGCATGATTTTCAACCGTTGACTTCCGTGGCCGATGTCTTCAAAGCCGTCAAGGAGAACTGGGTCGATTACGGTTTAGTGCCCATTGAAAATTCGACCGGGGGCATCGTCTATAACACGCTGGACTTGTTCGCTGAAAATGACCTCAAGGTCTGTTCCGAAATCACCATGCCCATCCATATGCACCTGCTCAGCAACATCCCCCTCAGCAAAGTGCGCCGCATCTATTCCCATCCCCAGCCCTTTCTACAATGTCAAAAGTGGTTAAGGGAAAACATGCCCGGCGTCATTCAGGTTGAAACAGACTCCACCGCCACCGGGGTCAAACAGGCGAAAGAGGATGAATTCGGCGCGGCCATCGCGAGCGAACTGGCCGCCAAACTGTATGATTTCAAAATCACGGCCCGCAGTATTGAGGATAAAAAAGATAATACCACCCGCTTCCTGGTCATCTCCCATGTGGACGGCAAGCGGACGGGGAACGACAAGACATTGATCATGTTCTCGGCTGATGACAAACCCGGCGCCCTGTTCCGACTGTTGCAACCCTTCGCGGAGCGCAACATCAACCTGACACAAATCGAATCGCGACCGACGCGGGAAAAGGCATGGGAGTATCTGTTCTTTGTCGATATGTTGGGGCATCGGGATGATCCCCCCATCGCCGAAGCCCTTAAAAGTCTGGAAAATGAATGTCGGTTCCTGAAAATTCTCGGTTCCTATCCCCGTTGTCGGGACGCGGTGGAAAATGAACTGGCGACGTCCACCCTTGCCTCGAAATCGAAATCATGAGTGACGCCTATCATTCTCAGACAGAT
>JADFCT010000229.1 GCA_017161665.1 Candidatus Sumerlaeota bacterium | reverse complement strand
ACCCGCCAATGAACCGACCGAATGGGAGAGAATGTGGCTTGAGTCGTTCGGTCCTGATGTGAACGAACAAGGCCTCTTTGTTCACAAGGGCGAGGGGGATGACTTCCGTTATATGGCGCCGCTGTACACAACGGCGGCCTGTCTGACGTGTCACGCCAAAGATGGATACCAGGAAGGCGATATCCGCGGTGGCATCAGCGTGACGCTGCCCAATTTCGCGCCGCTTGACTATGGCCCCCTGGCGGTGGGTTATGGAGCGGCCGCCTTTTCAGGGGTTGCGCTGATTCTGATTACATCCGTTGTCATCAGCGGGATGCAGCGCCATCTGCAACAGACGAATACGTCTCTCCGGCTGGAAATGGAGAAACGAAAAGAGGCCGTCACAAAGTCCATGCAATATGGGCGCATCCTCGAAGATTCCTGGAACGAATTTTATCTTTTCGACTCGGAAACCTTGAAGTTCATCGATGTGAATCGGGGGGCGCGGGAAAATCTGGGATACTCCCGGGAAGAACTCCTGGAGATGACTCCCTTGGATATCAAACCCGATCTGACAGAAGACGCGTTCGCGGAATTGATTCAGCCCCTGAAATCGGGTCAGCGCAAGATGATCCGGTTTTCCACTCACCATCGCCGCAAAGATGGGTCCCAGTATCCCATGGAAGCGCACGTCCAGATGACGGCGGACAGTCCGCCTCAGTTTTTTGCCTTCATTCAGGACGTCACCGAGCGGCGCCGGGCCGAAGAGGAGCGGCGTCTGCTGGAAGCGCAATTCCAGCATTCCCAGAAAATGGAAAGCCTGGGCGTCCTGGCCGGAGGTATAGCCCATGATTTCAACAACATCTTGATGGCCGTGCTGGGCAATACGGAGATGGCGCTGGAGGATCTGCCAGACGATTCGCCTGTTCGAGTCTTTCTGAACGAAGTTGAAACGGGCGCCCAACGAGCGGCGGATTTGACGAAACAGATGCTCGCCTATTCGGGGCGGGGAGATTTTGTGCGAAAATCGATCCATCTGACTGAGGTGATCGAGGAAATGAGCAAACTGCTGCGCTCATCCATCACCAAAAATGCGGATCTGCGGTTTCAACTCGAGTCCTCGCTTCCGGCTATTGAGGCAGATGTCACTCAGATGCAACAGATCGTCATGAACCTGGTCACCAACGCCTCCGAGGCGATCGAGGCCCGGGGCCACGAAGGCGGCAAAATGGGTTGGATCGCCGTGACAACGGGCGTCCGCGCCTTTGAAACGCGCGATTTGTCCACTCGGGTGTCTCCCACTCCCTTGCGAGAGGGACGATACGTGTTTCTGGAGGTGGCCGATTCGGGAATCGGAATGGATGAGGCGACGCGCCATCGAATTTTTGAACCGTTTTTCACCACCAAATTCACCGGGCGGGGCTTGGGAATGGCGGCGACACTGGGAGTGGTACGGGGACATGAAGGCGCCATCCTGGTCGATAGCCAACTGGGGAAAGGAACCCGGTTTACCGTATTGTTCCCAGCCCACGAGCCCCCCCTTCTTTCAGAGGCTCCCGCATCAGCCCCGACGGAATCTCGATCCGTAGCCAGTGGGGGGCGCATTCTGATTGTCGATGATGAGCCGCAGGTGCTGGCGCTGGCGAAAGGGATGGTGGAGCGGATGGGCTATGAAGTCCTGACGGCCCGGGACGGATTGGAATGCCTGGACGTGTTCCGTGAACAAAGCGACAGCATTCTTTGCGTCATACTGGACTTGACGATGCCGCGAATGGATGGCATCAGCACGCGCCAGGTCTTGCAGACGATCAAGGAAGACGTCGTCGTTTTGATTGCAAGTGGATTCACCGAGCAAAGCATCCAACAACGCTTCGGCGGCAAACAGCCGGCCGGCTTCATCCAGAAGCCATACACGAAAAACGAACTGCAAACCAAAATACAGGAATTATTGGGAGGGACGCCGATCCTTTCCCGGTGATCCGTTCGGTGGGTCAGACAGAGTGGGGAAGAGGCTCGGCGCTGTGTGGTGTCATGAGTGGCGCCGGCCTCTTTTCCTTTCCGTTATTCTTGGGCTTTTGTCTCGGCCTCGTCGGGTTTGATCCAGTCGGGAATCGACGCTGGCTTGATGTCCAGAACCGGCGTCTTGTCGAAAGCGTCAATGGTGTCGATTTCAATCACATTCTCTTTAACGGAAATCACCTTGCATCGGGTTTGCGCGATGAGGTTGGGGCGGAAGGGCGAGCGGGTGGCGAAAACGCCGGAGAGCGGGTTCTCCCGGTTGCCCCGCGGATGAACCTGGAGGATGGCCCGCTTCTCCGGGGTATCGTTCTGGTCAAACCACCAGAAGACAAATATGTGTGTGAGCTGATCCACTCGCAGCAGCCCGTCCTGATATTGCTTGTCGAGAACGATGGTCGTCTTGTCCCCTTCCTTCCGAACGGTTCCAATGGGGTGGCAAAGGAACGATTGGGTTGAAGGCTTTTCGGAGGTGTCCTTCGATTCCGTTTGCTTCGCGTTGGCGTCGGCGTCGGTCAGCGCCGCTGTCAGTTCCTCGGGCGCCTCCCAGACGCGATAGCGCATCTCGAAACCTTTGGGCGCATAGACTACGATGGGCAGGCGGCTGTTGTACGGGATTTTCAGCGACGTTCCCGATACGAATTTCTCGACCTTCGGAGTCCCCGGGGGCGGGGCCATGAGGGTGCTGATGGCCTGATCGCTGCCGGTGATTTCATAGAAGGTATAGCCCCAGCCCGTGAGTGGCTTCGATTCGATCCGGCAGTTGAGCCGCATTTGATTGACCCCGTCGGTCTCCATCGTTTTCCCAGGGACTAATTCGACCAGGAACGCGTCCTCCTCGCCTCGCTCCTTATGGGGGAGCACAATGACAAAACGTTCCTGACCCTCCCGGGCCGCCGGGAAGGCCTTCAACTCGGGGTGCAGGGGAACGCTTTCCGAGGCCGGAAGGGCCATCGACCAAAGCGCCCCGCACAGGATGACGGTAAAGAGGATTTGACGGATCATGATGAAACTCCTTTGAAATTGGAATACACAAACGGACGGGGGTCGGCGCCGTCACGATTTTTGCGCGCTGCGCGGCAAACATCGCGCCGGCGCCTCCGTCGCGATGCCTTTGACCCAGGGCTCCGCTCCCTATCGGTCGCTCCACCCTGGGCTGGTATGTGCCGCCACCTTCGGGGCTTGGCGGATGTTCAGATCCTGGGACATGGGTCTTATCGGACAGAGGCGCCTTGCCCCGGTGTGCTTTGCGTCTCCGCGCCTTGGCGTTTTATAAAGAATCCACCACGCCCCGCCTTACCCCAGACCGCCCTTAGTCCAGTTTGCGGATGCGGATGTTCCGGTAACTGACCTTGGAGCCGGGATCATGCTGCTGGAGGGCAATGGTTCCCTCACTCAGCCTGGAATTGTTGGTCTGGTCGGCTGGTTGCAGGTATTCGTTAATTTTCTGGCCGTTGACATAGATCGTCAGCCAGTTGTCCTTGACGATGATGTGATAGTCCCACCATTCCCCATCCTGCGCGGGGACGCCGAAGAGGTTGACAATGTTATAGGCGCTGCCGGTTTTCTTCGGATCGGGCAGGTAGGTGTTGTTCACCTGACACTCAATGCCTTTGGAGGGCCAGCCCTGTTCCTGATATTCCGTGTGAATAAAGACGCCGGAATTGGTGTGGGGCTGGGTCAGGACTTCCAGACGCAGTTCGAAATTGTTGAAGGGCGCGTGTTTCCCATCATAGAACAGATGCGAGCGACCGCCGCTCCCCTTGAGGACGCCGTCTTCGACTTTCCAGCCGTCGGCATTTTCTTTTGTGACTTTCCATCCCTCAAGGGATTTGCCATCAAAGAGCGCCACCCATCCGTCATAGCCTTCTTCGCGGTCTTTGGCGTTTGCCTCGATCATGGCCATTTCGTAGGGAGTGAAGCGGGAGTTGGCCACCGGTCCCGGTTCCCAGCATTGTTCCAGCGCCGAGGGTTGGGGCGTGAGGACCGGAATCAGGAGAATGTCTTCCCGGTTTTCGTTGCGCCCCAGATTGCCACCGGCGCGCCCCACGGCTTCACGGGCCAGTTGTTCGCAGACCTCAATCAGTTTCGGGAAGGAATAGGGGGTATGGCTGAATGTGCCGTTGGGGTCGATGGCCGACTTGTAAACGTCGGGGAGTTGTTCGAAGCCGATGGTGGTGAAGAGAATCCCGGCGGCGTTCGAGGGATTGCAGTCCGAGTCCTGGCCGCACCGCATGGAGATGGTGATCGTTTTTTCCGGATCGCCCTGGCCATAGAGCAGCCCCATCACGATATAGGCGCCATTGATTTTGGCGTCGATGTTGAAGTTCCCTTTGTTGCATGAGAATTGGCGATAGTCTGGATTCGTCTGATACTTGTCGTTAATTTTTTTCCAGGTCGCTTCCCAGTCGCTCGGCGATGCCTTGTGCCACTGGACGGTGTCTCGGATGCACTCGGCGAACTGACTGTCCGCGGGAATGCAGGCCAGACCGGCGGCGATGATTTTGTTCATGTCGGTTTCAAAGAACGCTTCGGCATACATGCCGCCGACGAACTGACCGCCATAGAGGCCGTCGCCATAGTTCATGAGTCGGCCGAAGACTTCGCCCAGTTGAATGACCGTATTCGGCAGGCCGGGGGCGATGAGACCGGCGAAGTCCGCTTCGATTTGATAATCAATGTCGTCGGCGTGCCGGTTGAAGGCGGGGTGTCCGGAATCGGGCGGCGCGATGCCGATGCGCAGATTATCGCGTCCGTTCCGGTTCGCATGCCAGAGGGGATAGCCGCTGTTGGCGAAGTCGATCCCCGCCTGGCGGATATGGGCCGTGAGGCCATGGAGTTCCAGCGTGCGCAGGAATGTCATTTCCACATAGAGGTCATCCTGGTTGAACTGGTTGACCATCTCCGGCTTCCACTGGGGGACTTCGTCTTGCCGGAGCATCCGGTTCTGGGCGTGAAATTCTGTCGGCGCGCCCCACCCGACGCCGACCATTTGTCCCACCCAGCCGGCTTTCATTTTGTTCACATACTCGTTGACGGTAATTCGCCGTTGGCCCTGAGCCTGAACGCAAAAGGCCGGAAGCAGAATCACTCCGGCTGTCAGCAGCGCGAGTGATCGTGTGGTCCATACTTTCATCAATCGGATTCCTCCCTGGATAATGGTTAACGGGCAACCGCCGCGTTACAACGAAGGTAGTCGAACGCCCCCCCGTCAGGCAACCTGTAACCGGATGGCGGGAGGATTGGGTCTCGAAAAAAAAGCGTGGCGTTTTCCCGGGCTGCGCGTAGCATCGCGCCAAGCAAGGTCAGCAACAGTCCACCACGGAAGGTTTCAGGAACGATGTTACGGAAAATGGAACAGGATTTGACGGCGTTGACGGCGCCCGAGACGCCGGCGTCCCCGCAGGGATTCAAGGCCTTTGGGATGGCCGCGCAAATCAAGAAGAGCGGAAAACCGGATCTGGGCGTGATCGTATCCGAGGCCGACTGCGCCGTGGCCGGCGTCTTTACGACGAACGCCTTTTGCGCCGCGCCCGTGGCGTGGGGACGTCAACTGATTGCGCGAGGGCGGGGACGGGCGGTCATCGTCAACAGCGGCAACGCCAATTGCGCCACCGGCGTCCAGGGCGACAAGGACTGCGCGGCCATGGCGGCCGTGGTGGGCAAGGCCATCGGTTGCCCGGCCGGGGAGGTGCTGGTGTCTTCGACCGGCGTTATAGGCGTGCCCATGCCCATGGCCAAAATCCGACGCGGCGTTCCGGCAGTCATCCAGAGCGCCCAGGCGCTGGATGCGGACGCGCCCCTGGAATTGCGGGCCGGCTGGGAAGCCTTCGCGGAAGCCATTCGCACCACCGATACGGTGCGCAAACTCGCCGGCGCCGCCATCGAGGTGGGCGGCAGGGAAGTCCGCATCCTCGGCGTGGCCAAAGGTTCGGGCATGATTCACCCCAACATGGCCACCATGCTCTCTTATGTGGTCACGGATGCGACGATTGCGCCGGAGGACTTGCAATCCCTTTTCGCCCCCGCTGCGGAGGCGACCTATAATTCCGTGACCGTGGATGGGGACACCAGTACCAACGACACGGCCGTGATCCTGGC
>JADFCT010000228.1 GCA_017161665.1 Candidatus Sumerlaeota bacterium | reverse complement strand
CCGGTTCGAGGGCGCGCGAACCGGGGGAGGTGGGGGAGAGGGGGTTGCCGGAGGAATTCGTTTTTCAGTTCGTCGGGAATGAGCGAATCATTTCGGCCACGTAATGGATCTGCTCTTCGGTCAACTCCGCATACATGGGCAGGGAGATAATTTCACCAGCCACTTTTTCGGAGACCGGGAAGGCCCCTTTGTCCAAAGCCAGGCTTTCATAGGCTTTCTGGAGGTGGAGGGGGACGGGGTAGTGGATGCCGCAGTAGATGTCCTTGGACTTCAGGTATTCCATCAGGTCGTCCCGACGGGGATGACGGATGGCATAGATATGATAAACGGACAGGTATCCTTCGGTTCGTGGCGGCGTGATAACGTCTTTCACCGGCGCGAGCAGTTCATCATAAAGGTCCGCGTGGCGGCGGCGGATGGCGTTCCATTCATCCAGACGCTTTAATTTTACGCTCAGAATCGCGCCTTGGATGCCGTCCATGCGGGCGTTCCAGCCGATCATGTCATGATAGTACTTTTGCGCCTGGCCATGATCCCGAAACTGGGCCGCGTACTTAGCCTGCTCGGTGCGATTGGTCACGATGGCCCCGGCTTCTCCGAAGGCGCCCAGATTTTTGCCTGGATAAAAACTGAAGCAGCCCATGTCGCCCATGGAACCGGCCCGGCGCCCTTTATACTCCGCCCCATGGGCCTGGCTGGCGTCTTCGATGACGACGAGGTTGTGTTTGCTGGCGATTTCAAGAATGGGATCCATATCTGCCGTTCGCCCGTACAGATGAACCGGGATGATGGCCCGGGTTCGATTGTTGATTCGTTCCGACAGTTGGGCCGGATCCATGTTATAGGAATGCTCTTCCACATCAACAAACACCGGGCGGGCGCCGGCAAAGGAAATCGCCTCCGCTGTGGCGATGAATGTGTTGGCCGCCGTAATAACTTCGTCCCCGGAGCCGACGCCCATGGCCAGCAGGGCTGCCCACAGCGCATCGGTGCCGCTGCCAACCCCCACGGCCCGCTCGCAATCACAAAAAGCGGCAAACTCCTCTTCGAATTGCGATACGAAGGGGCCTCCGGCGAAGGCTGTCTTTTCAATGACAGAATTGAGAGCCGCTTGCGCATCGGCTTCGATGGAACGGTATTGAGCGAGTAAGTCCAGGAAGGGTACCTTCATTAATATTTCTCCTTTGGGGGGACAGGTCTCCAAGTCAAATGGCGGCCAATTTGGGAAAACGCGATATTTTTTCGTCGTTTTCCTCTCAATCGCCTTACATTGTTTTGTTTTGGGGGGGATTCGTCAAGAGCAAAGCATATTAATTATCCTTGAATTATATTCAAAAAACAAAATACGTATGTCTTGGAATAGGATGGTTGTCGGCGATGAACGGATGGGAATGGGGGTGGTTGTTCAGGGAATGTTCCTGCGCGCCAGTCGGGGAGGGGGCTTTGGGCTTTACAGGCGCGGTTAGGTGTTATTAAGATTGAAACACGCCTAAAAATGATTTCGCTGACTTCCCGTGCCGACGACGCCGGGAGCCGGGTCGAGTTTTGATGGATGGGAGAATTATGAATCGTTTCGTTCGACTTTATACGCGCGCAAAGGAGTCCAAAGCCGTCGAAGGGCTGATCAACCTTCGCAATCAGGCGGCCGTTTACGGGACGGAATTGAAGCGGGTGACGCGATGGGACCGTTGGGGACGATTCCTTGTTCCGGGGGTGTTGCTGTTCTTCTTGTGCGTCGTCGGACGCAATGCCTTCAACGGCGTTTCCGGTGTGGCGCCGCTGAATGATTCGGGAATCTTCATGGCCGGCGGCCTGAGTGTGCTGGAAGGCAAAACTCTTTACAAAGAAGTGTGGGATCACAAGCCGCCGATGGTGCATTTCCTGAACGCTTTCGCCTTCAAATTAGGAGGGGCGGAGGTCGTTTCGGTGCGCGTCATGGAACGCTATTTCGCCGTGGCCCTGCTCCTGTTGTTTTTTGTTCTTGTTGGATTATCCCTCCGCAGTTGGCTCGTGGCGCTGGTGGGCGCCTTGTATCTGCAATTGCATTTTTTCAATAACGCGATTTTTGACTATGGGAATCTGACGGAAGAGTATGGGGCGGTGTTCATGGTGGCCGGCGCGGTTCTGGCGGTGGTTTCCCGTCAGGTGACGGGATGGAAGCTGTGGCTGGCGGTCACGGCGTCGGGGCTGCTTTTTTCCTTGGCCGTGTTTACAAAGGAGCCGTTTTTACTGGCCAGTGTGCCCTGGTTTGTTTATCTGATGTGGCGGTGGGACGATGGTTGGAAAGGGGCAGGGTTGCGGGCTGTGGCGTTTGTGGGCGGCGCTTTGATTCCAGCCCTTTTGATCAGCGGGTATTTGGTCAGCAATGGCGCCTTTCGAGACTGGCTGGACGTGGTGGATTTCAATATGCGCAATGCGGCGGCCTCGCGGACCCGCGCGGCTGCGGAATTGTCGCTGTGGGACAAGTTCGTTCGACATTGGCCCTTTGCGACTAAGCGGATTTTTGAGCATTCCGTTATGATGCGGGCGCTATTCGGGCTGGGGCTGTGCTCCGCGTTGTGGTGGCCCTATTTGAAGCGGGCCCGTTTCATCCCTCTCGTGGCCGTGGTCGCGTTTGGTTTTAACTATTGGGGTACCTTGCTCTCCGCCCGCGATTTTGGGCATTATTTCATGCAACTGGCGCCGGACTATGTGCTCGTGGCCATGTGTGGGGTCGGGTGGATTCTGTTCATGGTCTCGAAACATTGGAGCGGAAAAGTCTGGCTGACGCTATTCCTGGCTCTGTCCGCTGTATGGGACGTCGGAGCCTTTTCCGAGTATTACAGCGCCAATCTGAAGCGTCCCTTCCGCGCCCCGGGACTGGGGAGTATCGGCGCGTTTATTCAGGCAAACAGCACAAAAGACGACTTGGTATGGTGTTCCCACCAGGCCGTCTCTCGCTATTATATTTTGTCCAAACGCTTATCGCCGACGCGCTATATTTATGCCCCCGATCATCTGTTTGTGGACACGAAAGCCAGCACGGCGGCCGAGAAGAAAGCCCTGTTGTTTGAAGAGTTGCAGGCCAATCCTCCCAAATTCATCGTGGACTGGCCAAAGTATGCGCGGTTTGCGCGAACCCTGCCCGTGTGGCGATGGGTCCAGACCAACTATACCCTGCATCCGACAATCAAAGAAGGGGAAATCGGATTGTGGGTCCGCAAGGGATCGGAAAACACCCATCTGATGCAGTTCGATCCTGAAGGCGATTATGAGTCGAAGTATTCGGCCATCAATTTCAAGGATGGTCAGTGGACAGTGGGCGATCCGGCCATCGAACAGCAACGGGCCGCTGCGCGAGGCGCCCTGTTTTTTCAATTTGTCGAAGCAGCGAAATCCGTGGAAGTCATTGAAGCGGAGTATTACGAAAATACGCTGACGCGCGATCACAAGCGGTCGAGCAGTCGAGCCTCAGGGGGCAAGGTGGTCTCCCGTGAATTTGGCGCCTCAGCGAATCACTTCGTGGAATACTCCTTCTATCTGGATCGGGATTTACCCTCGGGGCGCCTGGTGGCCCGCTATGCGACACAGGACGACGGGGCTCGCTATGATGTGTCCATTGATGGCAAGGCCGTGGGGAAAATGGATTTCCCCCTCACGCCCGGTTGGGTTTCAACAGGACTGGAAACCACCGAGATGGATTTGCCCGCTCTGACAAAGGGTCTCCATGCCTTGAAACTGCGTTCAAACGGTAAACGGGTGGAATTGGATTTATTGTACTTTGAGGAAAAGTGACCGATTGGCCCACGGCTTCAAAAGGACAAGGTGGAATGATGATTGAAACAAAACACTTGATTGTCGGTGGAGGTTTGACGGGGTTGGCCGCAGCGCGCCGGCTGTGGGACGGTGGTCTGAAGCCGACGCTCCTGGAAGCCAATCCGGCCGTAGGAGGACTGACGCGCACGACGCGCGTGGACCGGTATTGCTTCGATTATACGGGGCATCTGCTTCACCTGGCCCGTTTCGGCGCGCCATCGGGCGTGCCCTATGCCAATCTGCGCGATGAGGACTGGGAGCGGATTGATCGTCAGTCCCTGTGCTACCTCGGCGGAAAGTTGGTGACGGCGCCGGTTCAATACCATCTGGCCGAGTTGCCAGGCGACCTGTTCCGGCAATGCGTCGAGTCGTATGAAGACCGTCCCCCTCGCCGCGAAGACGGCGCCGAGACCTTTCGCGATTATGTCGTCAGCGGTTTTGGGCAAGCCTTGGCGGATGTGTTTCTTATTCCCCAGAACGAGAAGACTCAATCGACGGATTTGGGGCGCCTGTCCTCGGCGGCTGTCAAGCGGTTCTTCCCCGCTCCAAGCGAAGACCTGGTTCGGGCTGGAATTCGCGGCGAGGCGCTGCCCGGCGGCGCGACATATAATTCCAAATTCTGGTATCCACGACTCGGAGGCATTCAATCCCTCGTTGATGGCTTAGCGAACGGTCTGCCGCAGGTGGAGCGGTTGTGCGAAGTGATCGCCATCGACATCAAGGAGCATACGGCGAAAACATCGGATGGGCGGATGTGGCGTTGGGAGCGCCTGTTGTCTTCAATCCCCTTGCGGGATCTGTGTCTGTGCGTCAATGACCCGGAACTCAACGAATGGGGAAGTCAATTGACCGCTTCCGCGACGGTGGCCTTCAACATTGGCTGTCAGGCGCCGGTGGTCAAAGACTTGAGGGATGCTCATTGGATTTATACGCCTGACCGCGCTCTGCCATACTATCGGGTGGGGATTTACTCAAACCTCAGCGGCGGCTTGTGTCCGAGGGGGGATTCGGCCTATTATGTCGAAGTCGGCGTGCCGAGCGATTCCGTGGACCAGGTGGATGTGTTCGGGCGACTGTGGCCCCGTGTGTTGGATTCTCTGGAAGCGGCCGGTTGGATCGACAGGCAGTCGATCGACTGCCTGGTGGCCCATGTGATGCGATGCGCCTATGCCCATCATACGCCCGAACGCGAAGCCGTAATGAATCAAATAATCAAGCGATTGGCCGCCTGTGGGATTCATACCATGGGACGCTATGGTCTGTGGGATTATACCAGTATGGAGGACTCGATTCAGTCGGGTCTGGAAACGGCGGAACAAATCTTATGAAATATAGTATCATTGTGCCGGCCCATAACGAGGGCGAGCACGTGGAGCCTTTTCTTTCTGATTTTCTGGAGCATTTGCCCGAGGAAGTGGACCGAGTTCTGACAGAAGTCCTGTTGATCGAAAACGGTTCGCGCGATGACACCATGGCGGCGTGTGAACGGCTCGTGGTTCGGTACCCGGACCGGGTGAAGGCCATGACAGTGGAGAGGCCGAGTTATGGTGAGGCCATCAAGCATGGCATGTTGTCCGCAACGGGCGACTACCTGTCGATTCTTGAAGTAGACTATCTCGAAGCCGATTTCGTCAAGCGATCGGTTGAAATGTTTCAGGCTGGTCAGACGCGCTTCATTGTGGCCTCTAAGCGGCATCCCGAATCGGTGGATGGGCGCCCCTGGAAACGCCGGATGCTGACTCTGGGATTCAATAAAATTCTCAATTACCTGGTAGGGTATCCCGGTTCGGATACCCATGGGCTGAAAAGCATTGAGACGGCGCTGGCCAAAGAATTATGCGCCTTGACTGAGACGACCGACGAGGTCTTTCAGACGGAACTGGTTCTGCTGGCCTGGCGTCTGGGACACACCATCGAGGAACTCCCTATCCGGCTCAAAGAGATGCGGCCGGCGCCGGTGTCGGTGGCCCGACGGATGCCCAAGGTCATTGATATGGTGCGCCAGTTGAAAAAATCCATCAACCGGTTCCCCAGGAAACCGACGGTGTAAGGGGGGGATCGAACGCGCCGTTCCCGAATTCGTTTCCACCGTATCCCAAGACTGCCAGACTAAAGGAATATTCATGAGCCTGAATCAATCGGAGAAGGCATCAACATCGAATCAAAAAACACCGGTGGAGACGCCGGACGTGACCATCTTGATCCCCGCTTATAATGAAGGCGATGCCTTGGGCGGGGCTTTGGAAGCGCTCAAGCCCTATGCGGACTATTATCGTGAAGTCCTGGTCGTCGATGATGGTTCCACGGACAATACCGCGGCAGTGGCGAAG
>JADFCT010000227.1 GCA_017161665.1 Candidatus Sumerlaeota bacterium | reverse complement strand
GTGAACAGGGCTCCACCTTTCCCTTCGCCAAATGGACCTGTTATGACACGGGGCTGCAATCGGCCCTGATCGCCCGCTGGCCCGGTCAGATCCGCCCCGGTTCTGTCTGTGACGCGCTGATGGAATATGGCGACGTCTTGCCGACGTTTATCGAAGCGGCCGGAGGGCGGCCCCCCGAGGTCCTGGACGGCAGGAGCCTGTTGCCGGTCTTGCGGGGAGAATCAAAAACCCACAAAGACTATGTCTATGGCGAAATGACCACCCGCGGCATCATCGATGGTTCGGACTACTACGGCATTCGCTCCATTCGCTCGGATCGTTATAAATACATCTGGAATTTCACGCCTGAGATCGCTTTCCGCAACACCTTCATGAAGGGAAAAATTTATCAGTCCTGGGAACGCAAGGCGGCCAGCGATCCGGACGCGGCGGAGAAAATCCGACGCTTCACCCAGCGACCCGGTGAAGAACTCTATGACACGCAAGCGGATCCGCTGGAATGGAACAATCTGGCCGGTGACCCGAAATATGCGGAGATCCAAGCCGACTTGCGACGGCGCCTCCTGGAATGGATGCAATCCATGGGCGACCGGGGACAGGCCACCGAACTCGAAGCCAAGTCCCGTCAAAAGCGAGGGTAAGGCGAATAGGCGGCCCCGACAGCCGACGCCCAGGTCTCTCAACCCCCATCCCCCTTGGGCGCAAAAGCCTTGCGCGCTTTCGCGGCTGGGGGGCATAATCCATGTTTACACAATGATGATTTGGAAACAGGCGCGAGGAGTGCGGGTATGACGTTTTTTCGCTGGGTGCTCATGGGCGGGTGGCTGTTGATGGCGCTGACCGCGCGGGCCGAGGAATTCATGTCCGTGGACGAGGTCCGTCCGGGGATGAAGGGCTATGGCCTGACCGTCTTCCATGGGACGCGGCCCACAACCTTTGGTGTGGAACTGATCGGCGTCCTGAAGGGAAACCTGGGACCGAAGCACGATATGATCCTCTGTAAGCTGGATCACCCCATCCTGCGCGATATCGGCGTGGTGGCCGGCATGAGCGGCAGCCCGGTGTATATCAACGGCAAACTCCTCGGCGCCCTGGGCTATGGCTATTCGGAATCCAAGCGCCCGGTGGGCGGGATCGCGCCGATCCTCGATATGCTCAAGGTCTATGAACAGACCAGCATAAAGCCCCATTATCCCGGCGAAGGGCGCTTTGGGAAACGGGATCCGGAGACGGGCGGCATCGCCCCCAAGTCGGTGTTTGTTGATGGATCGAACGGGCCGGCCGGTTTGTTTCACAATGCGGAAGAAGCCGCCCGCGGCATGACCCTTACCCCGTTACGGGCGCCCCTCCAGATGTCATCCTGTTCGCCGGCCACCCTGGCGTTCCTGAAAGAAAACTGGCCAGGGGGCGCGTCGGAAATCCATGTGGGCAGCGGCGGCGCCGGTGGCGTCCTGGTGGACGCCATCGCTTCCAACGAAGTGACCAACGGTTATTCGCTGGGCATTCCCATCCTGACGGGAGACATGTCGCTCCAGGTGACGGGAACGGTCACCTATCGCGAAGGCGACAAACTCGTGGCCTTTGGGCATCCCATGGATTTTGTGGGCGACACGAATCTGCCCATGGCCGCCAGCTGGGTGCATGTGGTCATGCCCTCGGCAGTTCGACCCTTCAAGATTTCATCCAGTCTCAACACCATTGGCGTCCTGCGCCAGGATCGCCTGGTCGCCGTGGGGGGCGTGGTGGGGCCGACGTATGAAATGATTCCCATCACCGTCCACGTGGAGGCGCCCGGGCAGAGCGCGCCGCAGACCTATCGCTTCGAGTCCGTCACCGATCCCAGTTATCTGCCCATGGCGGCCATGACAGCGGCGAGTGAGTCCCTGACCGCTTCGAGCAAAGACGGCGGCGAAATGTCCCTGGATATGGAGTACGCCATTCACTTTACCAGTGGCCAGGTCATTCGCCGGGCGGATTTCGCCAGTGGGTCCATGGCCACCATGTTGAGCGCCATGAGCGTGATGAGCGATTTGCGGACGGTTCTGAATAATCCGTTCGAAAAGATCGGCGCACAGGAAATCACGTTGTCGGCGCGCCTGACGGAGCGGGTTCGCGAGGCGGCGATGGAGTCCCTGCGTCCCCAGCGTCGGATCTATCGGCCCGGCGAAACCGTTCAACTGCGGGCCACGATCCGCCCCTATCGCTCGGAGCCGGAGACCTTCACGGCGTCATTGACCTTGCCGGAGGACTTATCCGACGGTTTATATACGGTGGCGTTGCTGGACGCCTCGGGGCGGGCCAGCCTCGAAAATTCCCGGGCCCCGGGCCTGCGCAAGGCGCGCGATCTCAATCACATGTTTGAATTGCTCGCCGTCGCGTATCCGTCCAATCGGACGTATACGGTCCTGCAAAAAACGGGCGCCGGCATGACCATTGACGGTCAGGCCTTGCCCCATCTGCCGCCGAGCCTGATCGGCGCGCTGGCGGCCTCGGGCCGCGAAGCGATCGCGCCCATCCGCACAATCATTCTGGCCGAAGAGGAACGCGCCTGGCCCTATGAGTTCAACGGCGCCGCGGAAACCACCATCACCGTTCGCGCCGAAGACTAATCGTGACGGCGATACGATAGAAGGAACCCACAAATCTCATGACGCAATTGAATATCGCCGTCCTCGGCAATCCGATCTTGAAAGAACCGGCCCAAACGGTCGAAGCGCTGACCTCCGAAATCCGACAATTGATTCAGGATATGAGCGAAACCGTCTATCCGGCCGATGGCGTGGGGCTGGCGGCGCCCCAGGTGGGGCAGGGATTGCGCATTTTTGTGGCCGACGAAGGCATCGCCAAAGCCCTTTCGACCGATGAGGCAGCCCGGGATCTCAAGGTTTTCATCAATCCCGAAATCATCGAGGAAAGTGATGACGATGAAATGATGGAAGAAGGCTGTCTGAGCCTGCCGGATATCCGGGGCGACGTCTGGCGCCCCAAGCGAATTCGTTTTCGCGCCCGGGATGGCGAATTCCATCCCGTCGAATTCGAGGCCGAAGGCTTTTGGGCCCGTGTGTTAATGCACGAGACCGATCACCTCAACGGTGTCCTCTTTGTCGATCGCATGAGCAAGGTCAAGCGCATGACCCTGACCCCCAAACTCGTCGCCCTCCGCCGCCGAGGCCGCCGTCAAACGCCACCCGAACAAATCCCGCCGGGATGAAATTGAATTGAAACGGATGATTTGACCGAATAATATGGGCTTGGCGTGCGTGCCGGATGAATGTCCCATCGGAAAACTGAGCCTTGGCGAAACCTCCCCATTCCATCGCAGTCATCTTCGGAACCCGACCCGAGGCGATCAAGTTGTGCCCGGTCATTCGGGCCATGGGTCAGTCGCCCGTCCTGTCGCCCAGGGTCTGCGTCACGGCCCAGCACAAGGAAATGCTCTACCCGGTTCTGGAGACCTTTGGAATCGTACCCGATGCGGATCTGTCCCTCATGCGGCCGAATCAGACGCTGGCCGCCCTGACCGCGAGGGCGGTGACAAAGATTGATGGCTGGCTCACCAACGCGCGTCCCGACGCCGTCCTGGTGCAGGGCGACACGACCACGGCCTTCGGCGCCGCCCTGGCGGCGTATTATCATCGGCTGCCGGTCTTCCATGTGGAAGCGGGGCTGCGCACGGGGGATAAGTACGCGCCCTGGCCCGAAGAAATCAATCGCTCCCTCATCACGCCCATCGCCGATCTGCATTTCGCCCCCACGGAACAGGCCCGACAGAATCTTTTGCGCGCAGGCGTCCCGGCCGAAACGATTCACGTCACGGGCAACACCGTCATCGACGCCTTGCTGTCCGTGGTGGAGACCGTGCGGCGACGCCCGCCCGACCTTCCCGGTCTGCCGCTGGGCGAGGACACCCGCCGGATTGTCCTGATCACCGGCCACCGTCGCGAAAATTTCGGTCCGGGCCTGGAGTCCATCTGCCGGGCCATCCGGGAACTGGCCCGCCGCTTTCCGGATGTCCGTTTTGTTTACCCGGTCCATCTCAATCCCCATGTGCGCGAGCCGGTTCATCGGTTGCTGGGAAATCGATCCAATATCATTCTGATGGAGCCGCTGGATTATCCGCGCTTCGTGGCCCTGATGGACCGCGCCACGCTCATCCTCACCGATTCGGGGGGCGTTCAGGAAGAGGCTCCCAGCCTGGGCAAACCGGTCCTTGTCCTGCGCGAGACCACGGAACGACCCGAAGCGGTGGACCTCGGGGCCGTTCGATTGGTCGGCGCCGGGGAGGAGCGCATTGTGGATAGCGTCTCCCAGTTGCTGACCGACGCGTCGGAATACGGGCGAATGGCGCAGGTGGTCCATCCCTACGGCGACGGGAAGGCCTCGGAGCGAATCCGGGTGGCCGTGGAAGCAACCTTTGAAAAGGCCAACCCATGTTGAAGGCAACCGAACGGCTGGCCACGGGACGCGAGACGTCTTTGTTTGAGGCCGATTTCCAAGACAACCGGATGGAACTGAGCGCCCGGATTGACGGCGCGCGCATTGCCGTGATCGGCGCGGCCGGCTCCATCGGTTTTTCGGTGGTCCGGAATCTTCTGCGCTGTCGGCCCGGCGCCTTGACGCTGATTGACCTGAGTGAAAACAACCTCGTGGAAGTGACGCGCGCCCTGCGATCCTCATCGGATCTGCGCCCGCCTGACGCCTTTGAGGCCCTGCCCATCGGCCTGGGCAGTCTGGAGTGCGCGCGCTTCTTCCGGGAATCGCCGCCCTTCGACGACATCCTGAACCTGTCGGCCATGAAACATGTGCGCTCGGAAAAAAACATATACTGTCTCATGCGCATGATCGAGACCAACGTGCTGGCGCCGGAAGAGTTCATTAACACCCTTCCCTATGCGCCGCGCCGGTATTTTTCGGTCTCCTCCGACAAGGCGTCCAATCCAGCCAACCTGATGGGCGCGAGCAAGCGGCTGATGGAGATGGCCCTGGGGGCGTCCGGTCAGGATTATTCCACGGCCCGCTTCGCCAATGTGGCTTTCTCTGACGGGAGCCTGCCCTATGGCTTCCTGAAGCGCCTCGAAATGGATCAGCCCCTGTCGGCGCCCCGCGATGTGCGGCGCTACTTCATGTCGCACGACGAAGCCGGGCAAATCTGCGTGCTGTCCTGTATGCTGGGACGGCGCGGCGATGTCTTCTTCCCGAAACTCGAACAGGGGCTACACGAAAAGCGATTTGACGCAATCGCTGTTGAGCTGCTGGCCATGCTGGGTTACGAGGCCGTCGAATGCGCCAGCGAAGACGAAGCCCGGCGACGGGTCCCGGAACTGAAGGGACAGAAGAAATGGCCGTGCTGGTTCTTCGACAGCGACACGACCGGCGAAAAGGACTGCGAAGAATTTTATACAAGCGATGAGACGCCCGACTTTTCCCGGTTTCGGAGCGTCGGCATTGTCCACCATGAACCTGACGCGGACGAAGCGCAGCGCTATCGGGCCTTTGCGGACTTCGCCCGCCGCGCCCGCCAGGATCCCACCCTCACCAAGGCCGACTACGTCGAGGCCATGCGCCAGGCCGTCCCCGGTCTCCGCCACGAAGAGCGCAGCCGCCATCTCGATCAGAAAATGTGATGGCCCACTTTTTTTGTGGACAGGATTGACAGGATGAACAGGATATTTATTTTTTGCGGCAAAGCCGCAAAAAAACATCCTGTTCATCCTGTTCATCCTGTTCATCCTGTCCAAATCACCGAGGACCGATATGAAATATGCAGAACTGACAAGGCAGATCATCGGCTTCGCTTATGAGGTTCATAATGTGATGGGCCACTTTTTTTGTGGACAGGATTGAAAGGAAGAACAGGATATTTATTTTTTGCGGCAAAGCCGCAAAAAGAAATCCTGTACATCCTGTTCATCCTGTCCAAATCACCGAGGACCGATATGAAATATGAAGAACTGACAAGGCAGATCATCGGCTGCGCTTATGAGGTTCATAATGTGATGGGCCACTCTTTTTGTGGACAGAATTGAAAGGAAGAACAGGATATTTATTTTTTGCGGCTTTGCCGCAAAAAGAAATCCTGTTCATCCTGTTCATCCTGTCCAAATCACCGAGGACCGATATGAAATATG
>JADFCT010000226.1 GCA_017161665.1 Candidatus Sumerlaeota bacterium | reverse complement strand
GGTAACGCTTGTCGGCCCCTATAGCGGGGTCTTGTCCAACCAGGGCGAACGCGTGGCCCTTGAAATACCAGAAGCGCCGGATGCGCTTCTTGATCCCGTGGTCTGGGTGATTGAGGACGAGGTTATCTACTTTGATCAATCGCCCTGGCCGAATCAGGCCGATGGTCTGGGGACAGCGCTTTCACGGAAAGAAGTGGAGCGAAGCGGGAATGATCCCAATAACTGGCTGAACGCCCTGCCGTCGCCGGGAACGGGCGACGTGGTGATTTCCCGTCCCCGTCTCAACGGCTGGCTGGTTTATTAATGTGCCCCTCCTTCAAGCCCCCCCTCGGCTCCGCCCCTGTACGTCAGGGGCGGAGTCATTTTTAATTTTCTCAATGAACGGGTTTCTTCTTTGTTATTTCCCTTGTCAATCCCCCCGGATACAGGCATAAATTAATGAGTTTCCCATAGGAGCGCCTCACGATGTCCAATACTCCCTATGCCAATGTTCCGGTAACTCCCGTATCACGGCCCACGCTGCGTCGTTTGCCGCTTTACCTTCGGTTTCTTCTCGATCTCCACACAAGTGGGACCGCGCGCGTTTCCTGCACGGTCATCGCCAATGAGTTGCAGTACGATCCCACTCAAATTCGCAAGGATCTGGCGGTCACCGGGATTGTGGGCCGGCCGCGAACGGGTTATGACGTGGTCGAATTGATCCGAGCCATCGAAACCTTTCTGGACTGGAACCGGCCCCATGAAGCCATTATGGTGGGATTGGGCAGCCTGGGCCGGGCCATTCTGGGCTATGACGCCTTTAGTGCGGAGAGTGGTCTCCAAATTCGAGCGGCTTTTGACATTGATCCGGAAAAAGTCGGCAAGCGGATTCGCAATTGTCCGGTTTATCACGTCTCACGGCTGGCAGAGATCATTGACAAAACGAAAGCCAAAATCGGGATTCTGGCCGCTCCGGCCTCGGTGGCGCAGGATCTGGCCAATGCCATGGCCGACGCCGGAATCCGCGGTATCTGGAACTTTGCACCCGTTCGGCTCCGAGTCGGTCAGGACACTATTGTTGAAAATGTCCTGCTCAAAACCAGCCTGGCCGTCCTCACCAATCGACTGAAAGAAATGCTGGAATATGAAAATGAGGAAGTGGGAACGCTGGAATAAGACCCGGCTTTCGGTCTGGGCGCAAAGGCTAAAGCCAAAAACCCCTGCTCGCATGGCGCATTTTGTTTCGTGTCTTTCCGCTGGCATTCCCTGGATGCTCATTCCCCTGCTCATCTTAATCACTTCAAGCGGCTATGGCGACACATCGCCCTCGATTGTGGGCTATTATTACTATAAAAGCGCCCGGATCATGGAGGTCGGCTTGGATGGTCGCCAGGCCTTTACCCGCATGTGGGGAGAGGACAATAGCGCCTCCCCCACCCTCGCCAACGAACGCGACACGGCCCTGCCACGTCCCCTCCATCGCGGTCGCCTGTTGAACAACCAAACGGTGGAGTTCGCGGATTTTGAAATGACGGCCGATGATCTCAGGCGGTATTTCGGGATGGATGATGTGGCCGGAACGAACACCGCCGAGCAGACACCACCGCTGTTCCCCCCCATGGAAGGGACACGGTTTTATGAGCGATGGCATGTGACGGGCTCCGGAGAACTGCTGGTGGAGTGCGCGCTGCCGTCCTGCCACCCGCTCCTGGACGAACGGGCTTATTCACAAGCCGAACAGGCGCGGGCCAATATCCAAAAAGGCCGGGCGCCCTTTGCCGATTTGTTTGGAGAATACCGTCAGGTCTGTGGCTGGCGAATCCATCGCGTGGAGGAACTCGACGCCTGGCAACGGCTGGATCAGGGAGACTACCTGAATGCCGCCGCCATTTTTGCCGCCTTGACCGAAGCGGATTCGATCCATCCTTTCCCTTGGATCGGACTGGCGCAGGCCCTCACCGGCGCCAGCCGATTTGATTCAGCGCGCCTGGCCATTGCAAAGGCCAAGGCGCTTACGACGCCGGCCCTTCGGCCTTTCCTGGAAGCGTCCATTCGACTCGTTGAAGACCAAATCCAGACCTATGAATCCCTGGCCAAGGGATGGGACTTTCCGCTACTCCTGAATTTGCTCGAAGAAACGACGCCCGAGATACGCCTGCCGTCCCTGGCGAACAAAAACGTTTCGGAATGGACCGCAGAGGACCTTTGGCTGGCCCAGGCAATTGTGGATCAGTTTAAACATTGGGATGTGATCCGGAAGGCCATGGAGATTCGGGGGCGCGGGCCACGGCTGCCGATCGGTCAAAAGACCTTTAATCCCGACATACGCTCGCAAATCAATCGGCGGGCTACCTTGGGCGTCCCTCAAGATCTGGCGCAGTTATGCCGTCTGGCCGCCGCGCTGGCGATGCGCTCGACGCCGCCGGATCCCCAGCGGGCGGCGGTGTACTACTCAATGGCCGCCCATATCGGACAAAACCTGCGCCACGGGGCATTGACCGTCCAGCTGGTGGGCTCCGGCATTGAGTTGACCGCGTTGGAGGGGCTGGAGTTTCTGGTGGAGTCCGGGGCGTTCAAGTCCGCCGGCGATTGGGAGACGGCCCGCTATGTGATCCAAAAACATTTTATTCGCGAAAGCGCTCTGACGCCCTTGGATGCGCTCTGTTATGAAGCCCTCGCCACCCCCGCTTCGGCGGAGCCCTTTTTTACGGTGGTGTATCAATTGTTCAGCGCCATCAATCCCGAATCCACACAAAGGATGTCTCAATCCCTCCTGACCCGCTGGGCCTTGCTCCAATCAGCGGGCAACGTCATGGATTCAATCCAAAAAGAATCGGCATTGGCGTATCCAGAAACCATGCCCGAAAGGCTTCTGCCCATGGACCCCTTTGCTCCCCAGACCCGCTTGCGCTATCGGCAGGGACCGAACGGTGGGGCCATGATTTACAGTGTAGGACCGGACGGACGGGATGACGGGGGCCAAAAGGTTATCATGGGGCTGCCGGCCCGTGGGGCCGAAGGCGACCTGGTGTTGCGCCTGCCGTAAAGACGCCTCCGCCTCATCCGCGCCCGGCTGCCAGACGCTCGCGCGCCGTCACCGCCATCTCATCACAGCGATTATTCAACGGATTATCGGCATGACCGCGCACCCAAACCCAATGGATATCGTGAAACTGAGCCAGACGAACCAGTTCCACCCACAAATCCTTGTTGAGCACCGGCTTCTGCGCAGCCGTCCGCCAACCGTTGGCCTGCCACTTGCGCAACCAGCCCTTGGTAAACGCGTTGCGCAGATACTGGGAGTCCGTATGCAATTGGACAAGACATGGCTTTTTGAGGGCTTGAAGCGCCTGAAGCGCGGCAGTCAGTTCCATTCGGTTATTCGTGGTATTCGCTTCGGCGCCGCTTAATTCTTTTTGATGTCCCTTCCGGTTGGGGGCAATCAAAATAGCCCCCCAGCCACCCGTTCCCGGATTCGGTGAACAAGCTCCGTCGGTATATATGTGAATCAGTTCCTTTTCGGCCATGAATCCGTCATCGCTTTCTGTATTCGATCGATCACACACGTCCGTCCCACACGGACACCGTCCCGTCCGCATCAATTCGTATCCGATCCCCCGTCTTTAACCTGCCCATCCCCTCGGCGTTCAGTTCCACAATGGGGATGGAACGCCCATACATCTCATCGGCGATAATGGCGCCCAATGACAGAATCGAATCCGCCGTCGCCAGAATCAACGCCGCCGGGGCCTTCCCCAGCCGAATGCTTTCAATCAGCACGGCGCTGGCTGTGCTGGAACCTCGCCCGTGTGGAAAGGCAAACACCCGTCCCGCTGCGTTCTGTCCGGACAGTTCATGACGACGATCGACGATTTCACCTGTCGTGGGATCATACCCCCCCCAAAAACTAATCGACTCACTGCTGACCAGCGCTTGGCCCTCCGCCACGCCGGATACCACAGGCCGGGCGCGCAGAACGATCCGGGCTATCGGTTCCATGGCGTATCCTTTCGAAGAATGCGTCCCTCCACAGCGGACAGGACACAGTCCCTCACTGTTCCGAACGCCGTTTGGACCTGCAACTCCCCGGGGCTGTAGTACGCGCATTTGCCCGAATCGGTCATCAGCACATCCAGTTTCGCGCGATGACTCAGCGGCTCGTACATGACACAGGTATCGCTCACCACAACCGCGCCAAAAGCCTTCAGGACCGGCATCCAATCCTGATAACCGGCGATCAGCGCTTCCGTCTGGCGACTGGTGGCAATCAGGAACGTCGTTCTCTCATGACAACGCGTTTCAGGGGGCAAGGCGCGAATCGCTTCAATCAATCGTGCAAACTCATGAAACGAATAATGCGGGCAGCCCAGCCCCACCGCGTCGAGGGGCGCGCCGTCCTCGGCGTGCGTCAAATCCTGCCAGGCCATTTTCAAATCATCAGCCGTCCATTCCACGGTTCGCTCCGGCGCCCGCCCCTGCAAGGCGGCCTCAAGCGTTGGCGCCTCGGGTGTGACGCCGACAATGTGATAAAGAGCCACCCCCCCGGCCGAAGCGGCCGCCGCGCCCAGGGCTTTAAGGTCTGTGTTCGAAATGTAACTCGGCAATCCCTCAATCACGGGCACCTGCTCACCCACCGCGGCGCCCAGATGATGTCCCAAAGCGGCATAGAACCCCTCGGCGGCGACCAGGTCGCCCAGATCCCGCAAGCGAATCTGAACGGTCGCCCGCCGGTTTTCATCCAGATACAATCCCGACCGGGGCGCCCGTCCCGTCAGGGCGATACAAATATCCAGATAATCCGCCACGCGATTGGTCCGGGCGCCACAGACGGCGTTCGCATAAGCCACCGCGTTCGACTCGCCCCAGGCAATCGCCTGTCCAAAACGCGGCGTCAAATACCCCTCGTAAGGCGCACAGGTCCAGGTCGGTACGCAACCCATGGATTCATAGGCCGCCGCCAATCGCCCGCCCTGGGCGCCTTTTTCAGGATCGACGCCCTGATCGGCCCATCGACGCAGATCCATCGGTCCCATGTTTAAGGTCGTCGGCACAACGACGCGTCCACCGAAATCCGCCAACCGTTCAACAATATCCAGCCCCGCCTGACTCAAAAAACCACATCCGTCAATATGAACCTGAGTCACATCAATCAGTTCATCCACGGCCAGCGCCTCGGCCAGCCGGGTAATAATCGAAAGGGCCAGCCGGGCCGCCTCGCCCCGGGCGCCGGACAACATTTCGCGGTCCGAAGGACTCAAAGTCATCCCCATCGATCCCTCTCCTAAATCAAATACTGAAGCCCCATAATGGGGATGGACAGTTCGCGCGGATCCTCGTCTGTCTGAACGATAGCCTCCATCTCGATCCGCAGACGGATTGTCGTGCGGCCATGCGTATGATCCAACGGCAGGTTGATATCCGGACAGCTGTTGTCGAAGGGCTCCATGGGCCCACCGTCGATCCATGCGCGACCGGGGTTGATCGTATTTCCCGGAAAACGTGGCGACGTGATCAGGCGAAGAAATTTGGCATCAGGAGGTTTAGGCAAGACAGCCTCACCTGTTTTCTTCAGCCAGACGTGGCAACGGCCGTCCTCGTCGCGCTCCAGAGGGTGACACCCCTCGCCCCACGCCACCCCCGAGGCGTCCAGCGGCAGGTCCTCGCGACGGAATTTGGAAAAATAGCGCGCATATTGCTTGTCATCGCCGCCATTGATCCCACTGGGATAAAAGCAATGGCGACAACAGTTCGTTGGATTCCAGCTGTGAATGGACCGGCGCAGGTTTCGATACAATTGCCCGTTCCAGATTTCCTCCCAGCTCGATTCATTGAGGTTGCCCAGGGCTTCCGTGGTGATACAACAGGGCCGGACATCGCCGCGTACGCCGAAATAGGCGCTATGCCACGGAACGCTGCAATAGGTCAATCCCGCCTTGGCTCGCGGCCCCAGTCCCCAGAGCAGTTTTTTGGCTGTCTCGGCCACCCCGCGCCGTCGGATGTACAAATACCCCAAGCGCGCGCGCCGCCCCCAGCGCGCCAGGGCCGCGATGGGTCCTGTTCGCCGCCGCCCCCCATTGATCAGCATCTCGTGAATTGCCGAGGGAACGGTCAGACGAACGCCGCGCCGGACCGACGCCTTCAAGGCCCGGAGGTATTCAGCGGCCACCT
>JADFCT010000225.1 GCA_017161665.1 Candidatus Sumerlaeota bacterium | reverse complement strand
GCAGAGGGTAATCCTCCGGCATTAGTGATCTTCAGCGTCAGCGGCGCGGGGCACAGGATACGCCCGCGCAGAGGGCAATCCGTTAGATGCCTCATTCTGTCACTTCATTGGGATGGAGCCTTCAATGGGCTGACTGGTCAACAGTCCAATGCCGCGCCCTTTTGCGCCCACTGCGCAATAATGCATGTAGAGGGTATCGTTTTCAGGATGATGGACCAGGGATATTTTGTGGGCGTAGGTTTTGTCCAATCCCTCGGGGTGTCCGCCCGCTTTGTAGAGAGGCTCGGGATGTTTGGTCCAGTGGATCAAATCGCGTGAAAACGCAATCATGATATGCGCCCCCCCGCGTCCAACTCCAAAGTAGATCATCGTCCAGTGGTCGCCGTCGCGGAAGACCTTGGGATCGGACGCAAAACGTTCATCATAACCGTCTTTTGTGGTGGGGATCACCGGATTCGCCGGATGACGCTTCCAGTCCAGCAAATTCTCCGAAAAGGCCAGGCCCGTTTGTTCATGCCCGCCATCGGCAGCGTTGTAGAAATTGTAGAAGCGCCCGTCATGCTCAACCAGCCACGGCTGATAGATGCAATCTTTTTCCCAGGCGCCCACTTCGGGTTCGTGAACGGAGAGGATGTATTGATCGCTTGCCCGCTCCCACGTCAAGCCATCGGCGCTCGAGGCGACGCCCTCATAGCCCGGTCGCAATTCATAGCCCCCTTGTCGGGGATAGGCGCCGTAAAGGGACCAGTATTTTTCTTGCCGTTTTTTCAGCACACGTGGCGCCTTGAGGTCGTACGACTCATAGAGAAACGCGCCCAGGACGCGACCGCCGTGATCGAATTGTCCCTCCGGCCCGAATCCCATGGCCAGGCGCAGGTTCGTCCAATGGACGAGGTCTTCGCTGTCGGCGACGAAGGAGTTATACCCTTTCCCGTTAAAGGCGATAAACGTCATGCGCCAGGTCTTTTCGCCGGGCAGCCGATACACGGTCGGCACGTCGGTGTTCTTGAATTCTTCAAAGCCCCGTATATGGGGATCCGACGGAATCACGTGGTCCTTGTAGTAATGCCATCCCCGATAGGGCGCGGCCCAACGATTCAGAACCTCTTGTTCAATCACAGCCTCCGCGCCCCATGCGAAAAAGGGGGCGTTGGCAAACGTAAGACACAGGCAAACAAAAGAATAAATGAGCGTTTTCACAAAGAGACTCCCTGGTGGCGTGAATCGTGAATGCGTCAGGACAAAACCTGGTCAAAAGAAAAGACTGCGCTCTACACGGAGAAAGTGTCAAGGGCGCGATGCCTCACCCCGACGGGCCATTGGAGAGCGAAGGGGTGTGGTGGGGCTGTTTAATCAAAAACGGCGAAGAGCGTTTATTTCTGACGCTCTTCGCCGATTGTGTTCGGGCCCTTGACGGGGAGGGCGCTATTTCTTTTTGCGACGCCGCTGGCCATAGGGCGGTGGCGAGGGGCCGTCGGCCGTGGCGGGGGTGTCCTTTTTCAGAATGCGTGTGGTGACGTATTGGTGGATGGCCTGCCAGATATTCCCGGTGATCCAGTAAAGGAAGAGCCCGGATGACAGATTATACAGCATGACCAGCAGGATGGCCGGCATCATGTACATCATCATGCGCTGGTTGGGATCGCTCATCTGAGTGGATGACAGCATGGTGGTGAGGACGGTCGTGCCCGCCATGAGGAAGGGCAACAGATTGAAGTACTTCCAGCCCACGAGGGGCACCGTGAATCCCAGCGCGAAGAGTTCATCGGGGCCGGACAGGTCGCTGATCCACAGGAAGGGTTCGCCGCGCAACTCGACGCTGACATCCAAAAGACGATAGAGCGCGATCATGACCGGCAGCTGGACCAGCATGGGCAGACAGCCCCGCAAGGGCGCCATGGGATTGATGCCGTGTTTCTTATACGCCTCCATGGTGGCTTTGTTTTTGCCCTGGAAGTCGTCTTTGTATTTCTCGTTGATCTTTTCCAGTTCCGGCTTGATTTTCGCCATTTCCATCTGGGTCTTGGCGTTCAGTTTCATGCTCTGGTGCGTCAACGGATAGGTGAGGATTTTGACAATGAGCGTCAGGATGATAATGGCGATCCCATAGTCCCCACAAAAGGCGTACAGTTTCTCCAGCAGGTACATCATGCCCAGAACCAGCGCCCGGAACCAGTCCCAGGAATCAAAGAATGTGATTCGCTTGAGCTCGTATCCGATTTCCCGCAGGAGATTGCGATTCATGGGACCGACGAAGATTTTGTAGTGGGATTCGACGCTCTCGCCCGCGTTCAGTTTCTGGGCCGGTCCATAGGCGATCACCGTATAGGGGGGCGCTTGGGTGGCATCCAGTTCATCCGGCAGTTGATTGATATTCCGGTTCTGACTGATGGCGCCGGCAAAGGGCTGCGCCTCGTCGGCGGCGATCAGGGCGACCATGAAACTTTTGTCCTTGATGGCCACCCACAGGCCTTCCGATTCCCGGCGGGTGATATCATCCGATCCGGGCGTGATGTTCAAGACGCTGCCGTTCGTGGCCATGGCCGCCTTGACATAGGCGACGCCCGATTGACGCGCGGAGGTTTCGGAATCATACTGACCGATCCCCGGCCCCCAGGACAGCCCCAGGCCGAATTTCTTGTCCGCCAATTCAATATTGGGGGCGTCGGGCCCCACACTGTCCAAGCGGACCTTCAAATCCACGAGGAAAGAGTCCGGGTCAAAGGTGAATGTTTTCGTGATCTGGAGTTGGAAATCGTGGCGGGTGTCTAAAAGCGTCGTGCCCGTCAGGATCGTCTTGCCGTCTGCCTCGCGGGTCTCGAACTGATATTCACTCAGGTTGTCGGAGATTTGCAGACTGCCGAACAGACGGGCATACAGTTCCAGGGGCAGATCCTGAATGCCGTTGCTCAGGTGGGCCGGTATCATCTGGACCGACTCGTCTTCGTCTTCGGCGCCGGGGTGTTTGTTGACGTATTCCGGCGCAATGATGTCCCAGCGCCGCGGTCGGGCGCCCACGGTGTCGAAATCGATGTCAAAGACGTTGGTTCGAATGTTGATCACTTCGCCGCGGCGGCGAAGGACGTCGTTGGCGAGGGTTCGCTCGAGCGCGGAGGGCTGTGTCGGAGGACTTGCTTCCCGCTCAGGGGTCTGAACCGCCGCCGGACGTGTCACGGTTTGAGTCGTCGTACCCGACGTCAGGCCCGACGCTCCCGTGCCGCTCCGCGACGGATCCGGGCGGTTCGTCAACGAGAACAGGTACATGATCCCGACAGTTATGCAGACAAATAAGACAACGCGTTTTTCCTGGGTCATGGATTCGGTGATTCCTTTTCGACAGTTTCCACGCGTCCGGACGTGTCATTGACAGGGGAAGGACGATGGGGTGGCGTTTCGTCATGTTGGCGCTCGCCCGGCGGAACGGGCACCGGGTCAAAGCCGCCGGCCGACCAGGGGGCGCATCGGACCAAACGCCAGAGTGTCAGCCCTGCGGCTCGCCAGAGAGGAAGGGTCTGAAAGGCCTCGGCGGCATAATCCGAGCATGTGGGGTGAAAGCGGCACGCCGGCGGCAAATGAGGCGATACGATGCGCTTATAGCCCTTCAACGTCCCCACGATCAGGCCTCGAACCAGGGTCCTCAGGCGCATCATGATGGCGCGCCCTTCCGCATCGCCATGCGGATTTTATGAAAAACGGCTTCCAGATCCCGTTGGAGAACCTCGGTCGTTTGGCCGACCGCGCCGGGGCGGGGATTGACGACGATGTCGCGGTTCGCCGGGATTGGATGCCGATGGCGCCGGAAAACCTCACGAACCAGCCGGCGCAGGCGATTGCGCACACAGGCGTTCCCCACTTTGCGGGTCACCGTCACACCCAATCGTGGCCGGCCGGCGGCGACAACGATCGGATCGGCGGATTCCTTGAAAAAAACGGCAAAAAAGCGACCGTACGCACGGTCGCCTTCGTCATAGACCCGGCGGTATTCCCGTCGCTTGCGCAATCGCAACGCCTTCGGGAAACCCATTTGCTTTTCTTCTGATCGACGCATTGCCGCCTCCGAACCACGCCGCTTGCGCGGGGTGAACGGTGTTTAGCGATTCGTCGTATCCGAAACGGTCAAGTGCTTACGACCGCGCGCCCGTCGACGGGCCAGAACGCGCCGTCCGGCTTTGCTGCTCATCCGAGCGCGGAAACCGTGGACTTTGCGCCGACGGCGATTATGGGGTTGAAATGTCGGTTGCATGGAACAAACTCCTTATCGTGTCTCAAGTCAGGCAAAAAAACGACGTGAGCCTAACGCCAATAGACGTCCCCCCGATGAGTATCAAGCCCATCGCGAAAGGCCACAAATTCTATGAATCCTACGGAGAGAGTGTCAAGGCAAAAAACCGAAACTCAAACGACCCGGACCCGTGATCCGCAATTGGGCGCGGTCAGGGAACTCCCTCGCCGGGCCCAGTTGAAGTTCACGGGAGTGATCTGGGGGATGAACTTTTTCTTGAGTCTTCGGGGGGCTTCCGCAAAAGTTCTGCAGATAGAATAACCTGTGGAAGCAATCGTCTCCGTATGCGGAGCCGTTTTGAAAGGTGAACGGATATGCGTTGGATTTCTCAAAAGGTTCGATGGGGCGTGGCAGTGGTCGTGTTTGGTTTCTGTGGCCTGGTCGCCACGGCCGCCGATCCGGTGTATTATACTCGGCAGAACGACTGGTTTGACGCCATGCTTGGGGCCATGGAGGCGATTCCCGGACACCCTCTCGAACAGGGCTTTCCGCCTTATGTCAGCCCCGTTCTGCGGGGTGGCGAGGCGCCGCGGTTCATTCGAATCCCGGTTAAAGACGCCACGGTCCTTCACCTTTTTGTATCGGGTGATCCCGATAATATCTGGGGACAGGCCAACTGGGCTGACGCTCGGTTGACCGATCAAGACGGGACAATTCATTATTTAACCAATCTCAGCCCCGAAAAGCCGGGCGCGGCCGCTTTGCCGTGGGATGTGCTGAAGGGACGGCATGAAAAAAACATCAACCTGCACGCCGGACTGTATGAACCCATCCGCATGGGCGGACGGGAATTCCCGCGGGGCATTCATGTCCAGGCCGACAGCGAAATCCGCGTCCCGCTGGAAGGGAAGTATGAGTGGTTCGAGGCCTGGATCGGTATCGATGACTGGACGGGCGGCCAAGGGCATGTGCGGTTTCATGTGCTGGGCGCCGCCGACGCGGCCCGCCAGGCGCTCTGGGACCTTCTGGAGCGCGATCATGGCCGGGCCGCTCCCCGGTTGGAAATGCGCCGGGAATGGCAGGATCGGATTTGGGACGCGCCCTGGAACGGAACGATCCGTGAGACGCTCCGAGAGCGATATCAACAGGCCGCGCAGCGACACGGGATCACAAACGCTCCCGCCGATTCCCTGGCCGAGGCGCGGCGCGCCTATCATCAAGCCCGCGCGCTCGCGGAGGCGGCGGAAGGGGCGCGAATCTTTGACTTTGAGGCCTTGCGGCTGGCCATTCAGGACATGACTGAAACCCAGGGCGCCGCATATCCTGACGGGCCCGAACGGCTGGCCACTCTGGATCGCTTTCAAGAAACGATTCGGACCGGCCTGGCGGGACTGACGTCCGGCGCCGTCGAGGATTATCAGCGCGTCGCCAAGAGCCTGTCCGAACTGGAGGCCTTTCGCCGCAAGGCCCTTCTGGATAATCCTCTGCTGGATTTCGATGAACTGATGGTCATCCGACGCGTCCCCGTCGGCGACGCCCGGCGGCGGATGTGGGACGACAAAGGCTTGGGCGAATACCTGGGCTTGCCACGACAGAGTTCCTGGGGACTCTCCACGATCCCCCGTGTCCAGGGATGGGACAACGAAATCGCCCTGGTGAATATGAACAATCCTGAGGCGGCGCCGCGCGTCCTGTATCGGCCGGACAACGAAATGCTGGTGACGGATGTGGACCTTCACTTTGATGGCGACCGCCTCCTCTTTTCCATGCCCGACCGCCTGCGTCAATGGCAGGTTCATGAAATGAATGTGGATGGGACGGGGCGGCGCCAGCTGACGCCCGATTCCTTTTCCGGCATTCATTACTACGATTCCTGTTATTTGCCCAATGACGAGATCGCCTTTATTTCCACCGCCCCGCTCCAGGGCGTCCCGTGCAACGCGGGCGTCGTCGTGGGGATGATGTATCTGATG
>JADFCT010000224.1 GCA_017161665.1 Candidatus Sumerlaeota bacterium | reverse complement strand
CGACTCAAGCAAAAACCTCCCCAAGGGCATGACGTTCTGCGCGACGCCCACAACCGAGGCTTTACGCGGGGGGGCGATGGAGACAAAAAGAGCCGGAAAACACTCTTTTTTCCGACAATTGTTTGTTTGATAGAAAGAAAATGCGTCCCCAGCCGACCGATATAGTGTCGGAGGGATGGGGGATGACCGGGAAACGGCGCCACCGTCTTTTGGCCTTTGACTCCCTCCGAATAGCGTCCTATACTTATTGTGGGCCTGAAACATCGGGAGAACGGCATCGCCGGTTTTGAAACATCCAGTTTAGGTTCTGAAGCAGGCGCCGGTTTTGCTCAAACCTTCCATGCCAAAGACCCTGGAAAAAAAAGGAAGTCAGGCATTGGAAATCATCCCTTAGCGGCTGATTTTCCGCCAAAATCAGACAGGAAATTGCGAGACAGAAGATATTGCCGGTCTGAACGGGCGCATCGTTGGCGACAATCATTGGCAGGCGCCGTTTCGCTTAGCCCACGATGGCCTGACGACCGCGCAAAGGAGTGAATAGAATGAGTCCATTAGATAAAACACCCTATACGCCGGGTATGCGCGAAGTCTTGCGCCTGAGCAAGGCCGAAGCCGGTCGACTGGGACATAACTACATCGGGGCAGAACATTATTTGCTGGGTATTATCCGCAAGGGTGACGGCCTGGCCATTCAGACGCTTCATAACCTCGAAGTGGATGAGGAAAGCATGAAAAGCGATCTGGAGCGGGCTTTGGAGATCGGGTCGGGACAGGAAATGGGGCTGTTCGCTCCGAATGAAGAAGCCAAGCGCGTTCTGGAAAACGCGCGACGGGTGGCCGAGGAAATGAAACATGGCTGGATCGGAACCGAGCATCTCTTGCTCGCCCTGATTCAGGCCGAAGGCACGTTGGCGTCCCGGATTCTGTCCGACCACAATGTGGACCTCCATCGCGCCCAGCAGGAAGTGGTCAGCGTCATTGATGGCAACCAGACCGCCATGCCCGGCCCCCCCTCGGCAGCGAAAAAGGGTGGCAAATCGCAGGAAAAAAGCAAAACCCCCGCCCTTGATACCTTTGGGCGCGACCTGACGGAAATGGCGCGGGAAAACAAATTGGATCCTGTCATTGGCCGTGAGGACGAGATTGAGCGGATTTTGCAGGTCTTGTGTCGCCGGACCAAGAACAATCCCGTGCTGCTGGGTGAACCGGGGGTTGGCAAAACAGCCATTGTTGAGGGACTGGCTCAAAAAATCATCAACAATGACGTGCCGGACCTGCTGGAGAATAAGCGCGTCCTGGCCCTGGACCTGGCCGCGGTGGTGGCCGGGACCAAGTACCGCGGTCAATTCGAAGAGCGCCTGAAAGCCATCATGCAGGAATTGCGCCGGTCGCAGGAAATGATTTTGTTCATCGACGAATTACATACCATCGTCGGCGCCGGCGCGGCGGAAGGGGCCATCGACGCCTCCAATATGCTGAAACCGGCCCTGTCACGGGGTGAGATTCAATGTATCGGCGCCACGACGCTGGAGGAATATCGCAAGCACATCGAAAAAGATGGCGCCTTGGAGCGCCGTTTCCAGACCATTCAGGTCGATCCGCCCACGCTGGACGAGGCCATCGAAATCCTGAAAGGTCTGCGCAGCCGCTATGAATCGCATCACGGCGTGGTTTATACGGACTCGGCCATCGAGGCCTCCGTGCGTCTGTCGGATCGGTATGTGACCGATCGCTGCCTGCCGGACAAGGCCATCGACCTGATGGACGAATCCGGCGCCCGGGCCCGCCTCCTGGCCCATGTCAAGCCACCGCAGATCAAGGAAATTGACGAACGGGTGGCCGAACTGGACGACCAGATTCGCACGCTGGCCCAACAGCAACTCTTTGAAGAATGCCAGAGCCTCAAGTCCGAAAAAGTCGCCGCCCTGGAGAAAAAGGAACGGTATCTGGAAGAATGGAAAAAGGAATGCCGCGCCGGGCGGGAAGTGATTGAAATCAACGAAGAAGAAATCGCCAACATCACGTCGAAGTGGACGGGCATTCCCGTGGCGCGTATCGCCGGCGCCGAAAGCGAACGCCTCCTGCGCATGGAGACGGAGTTGCGTGAACGGGTGATCAGCCAGACCGAAGCGATCGAGACCATCTCCCGGGCCATCCGTCGTTCCCGCGCGGGCCTGAAGGCCCGGAACCGACCCACGGGTTCGTTTATCTTCCTGGGCCCCACCGGCGTCGGCAAAACCGAGCTGGCAAAGGCCCTGGCCGAGTTTCTCTTCGGCGATGAAGACGCCCTGGTCCGCGTCGATATGTCTGAATACATGGAAAAATTCTCGGTCTCCCGTCTGCTGGGCGCGCCGCCGGGCTATGTGGGCTATGATGAAGGCGGCCAGCTGACGAAAAAAGTCCGCCAGAAACCCTATTCCGTCGTCTTGCTCGACGAAATCGAAAAGGCCCACCCCGAAGTCTTCAGCCTTCTGTTGCAAGTCTTCGACGAAGGTCGCCTGACCGATTCCTTCGGCCATGTGGTGGACTTCCGGAACACGGTGATCCTGTTGACGTCCAACATCGGCACCAAGCAGTTGAAAGCCGGATCGAGAATCGGCTTCAGCGCGGCCGAAGAAACAATGGCCTATGCCGAAGTGAAGCGGAAAGTCATGGCCGAAACGCGGAAGGTCTTCAACCCCGAGTTCCTCAACCGCATCGACGACATTATCGTCTTCAAGTCCCTGAACCGCGAGGACATTGCGAAAATCGTGGGATTGATGACCCGGGAACTCAACGAACGGTTGGAGGATCGGGACATTGAATTGACCTTGAGCGAAGGGGCCGAGGGATTGCTGGTCGAAAACGGATATGATCCGGAATACGGCGCCCGTCCCATGCGCCGGGCCATCCAGAAGTATATCGAGGATCCCCTGTCTCAGATGATTATCCTCGGAGAAATCCCCGATCATTCGACGGTCGAGGTCACCCTGTCCGACGACGGCAAGTCGCTCCACTTCCAGCCCTCGCCCCGTCCGAGCCATCCGAAAAAAGAAATGGCCGATACGACCGTCTAACCCCACATCCTCCACACCCACCCACTGGCGCCGCCCGTCCCGAAGAAGGGAGATGGGCGGCGCCGGTTTGTTAAAACGGATAGGGAATCCTGTATGGAGGCCCCATAAGCGACGGCGGTCGTCGAAGGGATCGACGACCGCCGTTTGATTGGATTCATTCCGATTGTTTCAGGACATGGGGCGGGGTTTGGGCCGGGGACGAGGCGCGTCGGCGTCGCCGGCCGCCTCGGGGGCGCCGGTTTCCGCCGCCTCCGGCTGCGGATCGGCAAAGATACGATGATCGAACGGATACGTCTCATCGGTGTGAATGATTTGAATGCCCTGCCGGTTTTGCGCGTTGACCACAATGGGGGCTCTCAGATTGGCCGTCATGGCGATGGGGTTGTTATGGGGAATATTGACAATGACCATGGCAATTTGATCGTCCGTCGCGGGACTGCCGATTTTTTCGGCTTCATCCGCGTCCATCGTAAACCGGTAGTCGGGGGCGATCTCCGTCGGATCCATAACCACAAAAGCCAGCCCGGGGTTGTCAATGGCCTGCAACCATTTGAAGGGGGTGTCGCCCGTATCGTGATCCAGGATCACGAACCGATGATCATCCGGGAATCCCAGAATGCCTTCATCAAGGAGGATAAGGGTTTCATCGGGCACTTGCAGTTCGCCGAAACGTGTGGTGGTGAATTTCATGATGGGTCGCTTCCCCCCTCCTCGTCCGTTTTCCGCGCGGCGCCTCCTTTGCCTTTTTCCATCCACAACTTGCGCAAGTCGCCCATCGAGGTCGGCGACACTTGAGCGGCCATCTCGTTGCGTTCCTTGACTTGCAGATAAATTTCTTCGCGGTGCACCGTGATATGGCGAGGCGCCTGGATGCCGATCCGCGCCTGATTGCCTTTGATATCCAGGACGCGAATCACAATATCGGAACCGATATTGATGCTCTCGCCCGACTTCCGTGTCAGGATCAGCATAGAAGCCCCCTTCCAGTGGCTCTGGCGTCCGTCTGATGCATCGCCGTTCCCCGTTTCACAACAAGATACACATCCTGTCGAGTCCGCCCCGGTCGGATGCCTGCCATTTGGCAAAAGGTAATCATAAAGGATTTCAACGCAGGAAGTCAAGCAGGGATACCTGCCCCACCCGCGCCGTCACACTGAGAGCGGCCTGATAGGCGGTGTCCCGCTTATTGAAGTCCGTGGCCAGGTCCGTCAGGTCCGCATCCTCCAGGATCGTGACTTCTTTTTCCAATTCCAGCACCCGCGCCTTCATCCGTGTTTCGGTTGTCTCAAACAGGCTCTGACTGGCGCCCAGGGAGGAGCGCAGGTCGGAGGACTGGTTCAATGCCAAATCCAGACGGTCCAGCGCCGTGTCGATCCCGTTGATGTCGTCGTTTTGCAGCGCCAGGACGGCGTCGTTGAGGGTTTCAAAAAAATTGACGCCCGTCGTGAGCCCCGCGCCCAGAAACAAACGATCGCCGGGGATATTCATCTCCACAAAGGTGCCGTCTTCAATTTCCACTTCGCGCACGTCGCTGTTGCCGTTGTATACGCCCGGCAGTTCCATATCCAGTTGAAAGAGGTCTCCCGCGGCCAGGGGAATCGCGCCATCGGTGATCGTGATGCTCACACCGGCCACGGTGAACGGCTGTCCCGACACATAGGTGGCGCCGGTTACGACGGTCAGGCCGTTTGTCACGTCCACCACATCAAAAATGCCGGGGGCGGTAAACTGAACCTCGTAGTCCGAGCCAGTCACCTGCGTTTCGTCCACGACAACGGTCGTGATCGTCGCGTCGCCCCCATTGGCGGCGCCGGCCGTGGCCGTGGCCGTCGTGCCGTTGAAGGGTTGAACCATATTGCGCGTGCCGCCGAAGATATACCGTCCCCCGACCTGCGCGTTGGCCAGACTCAGGAGTTGATCGCGCAGATTGGCGACACTGGTGGCCACCGCCTGGCGCGTCTCATTCGTTGTCGTGGCGCTGTTGGCCTGCGACAACATCAGTTCCTTGGCGTTCATGATCAGATCTTCGACCTGACCCATGTAGGTTTCCGTGACGTTGATTTGTCCCGAGGCGCGCACGATATTGCGCAGGAACTGATCAGCGGTTTTCAGGCCCCGTCGGGCTTCCTGCGCCAGATTGCCGGCGATGGGATCGTCCGAGATGCGGTTGATCAGTTTCTGGGTGGCCATGCGTTCCTGCGATTTTAACAGTTCCGCGGAAGCCGTCTGGAGGTTGCGACGGAAATTATTGAACACCAGATTATTGGTAATGCGCATGAGGTCGGCTCCCTTAAATCATTTGCAGGACGGTTTGAAGCAGTTCGTCGATTTTGGTGATCATTCGCGCGTTAGCCTGATAGGCGCGCTCGAACTGAATCAGATTGGTTGATTCCTCGTCGATCGACACCCCGCTGACGCTGTCCACAAATTCATTGACCTGATTCAGATTCGTTTCGTGATTGATCAAATCATTGTGTGAGTGGCGGACCAAAACACCCAGTTTCGTAAGGTTGCCATTCAGATACTCTTCGAGGGTCCGCTGCCCCGATCCCATGAACCGTTGATTCTGCAGGTCGGCCAGGGCCAGAACGATTTCGTTATTGCCCGTTTCGCCGTCGGCCGACGCCGCCAGGTTCAGGAGATTGTCTTTGATTTCCGTCGCCAGATCAAAGGAGTCGCCCGCGTTCGTGGTCGTATTGATCACAAACACGTCGCCATCCGCTGGCGTTCCGGTCAGGGTCACACTGATGCCATCAAAATCAATGGCCGCGCCGGATGTGTACGGTTGGGGGCCGCTGGTCACGCCGGTGTTGAGATTGACGACTTCATAGGTGGTCCCGCCGCCGCTGACCCGGATTTCATAATTATCCAGCGTCAAATCCGCCTGAAGGGTCACGGTCTGAGCCGTCACGTTCGCGGCGCCCGTGTTGGCCGCCAGGGGCTGAGCAAAAACGGTCAGGGGGGCAAAGAAATTATGTCCCTGCGTCGGCGGATCCATCAGATTGAATCCTTGGTTATGGATCGTGTTGAAAGCCTGCGTGATTTCAGCGGCGAATCGGTCCACCGCTTCAATTTGTCCCAGAATATCCGAGTCCCGGGCCTGAATCAAACCAGCCAGCTCGCCGGCGCCCAGCTGATCGGTAATATTATATTCCAGCCCCCCCTCCCGGATGAGCCACAGATCGGTCAGCCCGCCCTTGTCCTCGCTGGCCCGGCCCTGGAAGCGCGAATGGTGGATGCCTTCCACGAG
>JADFCT010000223.1 GCA_017161665.1 Candidatus Sumerlaeota bacterium | reverse complement strand
GAACCGGCCCGCGACCCATAGACCAATTATCAGTTCAGCCCCGATAGGGGACGTTGCGCCGCTTTCCGAACCGGCCCGCGACCCAGAGGCCAACTATCAGTTCAGCCCCGATAGGGGACGTTGCGCCGCTTTCCGAACCGGCCCGCGACCCAGAGGCCAACCATCAGCAAAGCCCTGATAGGGGACGTTGCGCCGCTTTCCGAACCGGCCCGCGACCCAGAGACCAACCATCCGCAAAGCCCCGATAGGGGCGACACATAACAGCCCAGGGTGGAGCGACCGATAGGGGGCGGAGCCCTGGGTATGAAACAAACCCATAAGGCGCCGGCGCGATTTTTGCCGCGCAGCGCGCAAAAAGCGTGACGGCGCCGACGGCCCTCCGCCAGCGACTCAAAATTTTCGAACGATCTGCCCAAGACCATCGCAACGCTCACACTAAATGATGTGTATGACAGACCAACACGGACCCTCTTTTCAAGTGATTTCCCCATGACCTAGGCATGGTCACATCCAATGATGCAAATGCCGTCGGGGCGGGGCGCCGGGGCGACGTCATCTCCATCCTTCGCCGCGCTGTGGAACGCCGGAGAAAAGCCCGGCCCTTGAGGACAGAAAAAAAATCGCCTGGGGTGTTTTTTTGCTTTACTCGCTTTGAATCTTTGGCATAAAAAGACTTCGCTTTTGTGGAGCCTTCACGGCTCTGGGCGTCTATCTTTTTTTCAACGCGATCCGGTGGTTGCAATGGGTGTCATCAACAAAAAATCACTGATCAAAGCCTTTGCTTTTTTCCGAACGCCGGGAATTGCGTGGGTGGACGATTTTATCGGCTCACCCGATGCGCCGAAATACGGGTTCGATCCCACCTTTTGGTGAGAGCCTCTCTTACCCTTCTCCTTTTTCCTTTTGTTTCTCCCTGAATAAATGAGTAGGTCCAGGCCAGGCGGGCTTTTTTTGACCCAGGCGGCCTTGGGCGCAGTTGAAAGCGGTTGGCTGGAGAATTGCGTCCTTTATCTTTCTCCCCCTGGAGGGTAAGATGGCAGTGAACGCTTTGGCGCAAGTGCGCTCAATCCGAGAGATTCCCCGTTTAGATGAGCGGTTTGCTTTAGGCAAACACTTGACGATAGAAATATATGACGCCGAGGAACATATTCTGAACTCGGTGGAGATTTTGAAGGCCGGTTGCCTCAAGGTGGTCCGTGACAGCGGCGCCACGATTTTGGATTCCAGTTTCCGCAAGTTCGATCCCCAGGGAATCAGCGGCTTTATCGTGATCGCAGAGTCCCATTTCAGCATCCATACCTGGCCCGAGCATCGTTACGCGGCCGTGGATCTGTTCACATGTGGCACGTCGATCGATTACGATGCCGCCATCCAGTCCATGGGCGAAGTCTTCCAGACCGACAGTATCATCGTTTCGGCCGATATGGCCCGCGGCGTACTGGGCAATAACGGCGTGGAGCGTCACACCCCCGTCTGTGAGGACAGCCGCTATGTCTATCAACTGTCCTGGCAAGATCGCTTTGAGTCTTCGAAGGCGTGGGGGCTGTCCTCGTCCGTGGATGTGTATCACTGCGATCCAGAGAAGATTCGAGACGCCGAGCACATCAAACGCTATGTGCGCGAGTTGTGTGAACGGATCGAGATGAAACGCTTCCAGGACACCGTCGTGGTCAACTTCGGCGAAGATGAACGCGTGGCCGGATTCAGCATGACGCAGTTAATCGAGACATCGCTCATTTCCGGCCATTTTGCGAACGCGTCCAACGCCGCCTATATTGATATTTTCAGTTGCAAATACTATGAACCGCGCGAAGCGGCCGAGTTCACCCTCGAATTCTTCGGCGGCGAGCATTATCAGCTGCAGGTCGCCCTGCGGCAGTAGTCAAAGGGGGTGGTTGTGATAACCATGGAAGAAAACAGTCAGGTGGGTGGCATTCAAAAGGGATGGTTCACCGAGGCCGATGGGTTGTGGCCGGGCAAGGCCATGACATTGAAAGTCGATCGCGTTCTGTATGAAGGCCGATCCGAGTTTCAGCAGATTCGCGTGTTTGAAAACAGCGGCTGTGGACGGGTGCTGACACTGGATAATATCATCCAACTGACGGAACACGACGAATGCGCCTATCAGGAGATGTTGGCCCATGTGCCCCTCTTCGCCCATGACGATCCCAAGCGCGTGCTGGTCATCGGCGGCGGCGACGGGGGCATTGTGCGCGAAGTCGTGCGCCATGCGGGCGTCGAAAGCGTGGAATTGTGTGAGATCGACGAAGAAGTGATTCGCGTTTCCCGCGAATTTCTCCCCTTCACGGCCTCCGGACTGGATGATCCCCGCGTGGCGATTCGCGTGGAAGACGGCGCCAAATGGGTGGCGGACCATCCGAAGACCTACGACTGTATTATCGTGGACTCCTCGGACCCCATCGGACCGGCCGAAGTGTTGTTCCAGGAGAAATTTTATCGCGACCTGCGCGGGGCCTTGCGACCGGGCGGCGTGATCGCCACGCAGGCCGAATGCGTCTGGCTCCATCGCGATATCATTGTTCCGCTGGTACAAAATGCCCGGAAACTCTTCGATCGGGCCGACTATTGCTGGACCAGCGTGCCGACCTATCCCAGCGGCACCATCGGACTGCTGGTGGCCTCGCTCGGAGCGGACGTGACCCAACCACGCCGCAAACCGACCGCAGCCATGCAGGAAGCCCTGCGCTACTATAATCCCCACATCCACCAGGCGGCCTTCTGCCTGCCCGAATTTGCTCGGCGCTGGTTTGTCTGACATCACCTCGGGATCGGCCCCTCGATAAGGGGGGAGGCGCAAAGCCTCTCCCCGACCCCAGCCCTTTCGTCCCATCCGCGCAAACCCGCCGAGACGCCTTATCAATCCTTGCCTTCCCGGCATCTCAAAAACGAAAAACACATCCAGACACTCCGATGCGAGGCCATGCGTTTTCCGGGGCAACAGCCCTTGAGTAAGGCTTGCCCGTCTTCTATACTTTGTCAGGCTGATGGAAACGATGCATGTCCGGCGCCTCCAAGCCGGGGATGAAACGAGAACCGTATCGTCAATGATCGTCCTGGGCCGCCATGACTTTGAAGGGAGTCTCCGAATGCTGAAAACGAAGGAAGGCCACACGCATCGAGTCCACAAGAGCGGGATCACGAAGAGAGCCAACAAAGTCCGCGCGGGGCTTGCCCTTTGGCTGTGTCTTTGTCTGTGCGCGTGGTCTGCCACTGCCTCGGAAGATGCCGCCGGGAAATCCAAAGATGTTGTGCGGTATGGGGATTTTGGGGCTCGCGGTGACGGCGTGACAGACGATATGGAGGCCATTGTCAAGGCCCATGCCTATGCCAATCAACATGGGCTTCCCGTTCGGGCCGATGCGGGAGCGACCTATTCCATGGGTGGAAAGGACAGGACGGCCGTCATTCAGACCGACACCGACTTCGGTTCGGCCCGGTTCATCATCGATGACACCGCCGTTGAGAACCACCGAAGCCCAATTTTCCTCGTCCCGTCCGAGCAGGAACCCTTTGCTCTGAAAGACATCACCTCCCTCAAACGGAACCAGTCCCGCATTGATGTTTCGTTGCCCGGCTCCTGCCTGGTCAGGGTGACCAATTCCAAGGAGAAACACTTCATCCGATATGGAGCCAATCAAGACAATGGGGCCTCGCAGACGGACATTTTCATTGCAGACAACAACGGCAATGTCGATCCAAGGACGCCAATCATCTGGGATTTCGACCACATCACAGGCATCACCGCCCAGATTCTCGACAAGACTCCGTTGACCATTACCGGAGGGCATTTCACGACGAAAGCCAATCAAGCGGAATCGACTTACTCCTATTATGGGCGAGGGATCGCGATCCGACGCTCCAACGTGGTTGTCGATGGACTCACGCATCTCATCACCGGCGAAGGCGACCACGGCGCCCCCTATGGCGGATTCATCAATATCAGTTCCTGCGCCAATGTGACCGTCAAGAACACCGTCTTCACCGGGCACAAGACCTACCGGACCATCGGTTCGGCCGGAGTCCCGGTCTCCATGGGCACCTACGACATCTTGGTCGGCAACGCAGTGAACGTTTCCTTTGTGAATTGCAGCCAGACCAACGACATCAAGGATGGAACCTACTGGGGCCTCATGGGATCGAACTACTGCAAGAACATCGTGCTCGATCAATGCGTTTTCTCACGCTTCGATGCCCACAAGGGCGTGGCCAACGCAACGATCCGCCATTCGACGCTGGGCTACATGGGAATCAACGCCATCGGCTGCGGAACGTTCCTGGTGGAAAACTCCACCGTTTACGGAAATAGCCTCATCAACCTGCGTTCCGATTATGGCAGCACATGGCGAGGGGACTTCATCTTCCGCAACTGCGTCTTCGTCCCCGCATGTGGCCGCCCCGTCACGGCGAGCCTCATCGGTGGCTCCTATTCCGGACAGCACGATTTCGGCTACACCTGTTACATGCCGGAGACAATCACCATCGAGTCCCTGCATATCGACGACACGAACCACCCCGACAACTACCGGGGGCCAGCCATCTTCGCAAATTTCAACCCGAAATTCATCGATGATTCCTATGTCGAGAAATATCCCTCTATCAAGACCCGGGAGGTCCTCCTGAAAAAGGTGACCTCCGCCAGCGGCAAGCCCCTGAGAGTGAGCGACAATCCGTACATGTTCCGTGACGTGATCGTCCGATCGGTTGAGGACCGGTGAGCGCAGGCGTCGAAAAGAAATTCTCTTTCTGACAATCCATCAAGGAGGCGCATTCACACCATTCATGGATATCCGGTGGACACATGCAAGGGTTTGAGGGATGCCATCATCGGATCCGGGGCTTTTCTGGCCCGCATTGGGTTGCGACGGGGCAACAAATAGTGAAGCAATATGATTCGTATGATTTGTGAACAAGGGGATTTTTGCATTTCGAGAATTTCTGCCACTGATTATGGTCACAGAGGGGCCCATCTTTTGAAAAGGCCATAAGTCCTATGCGCTATTCAACAATTCGAACAATCGATGAGAATTGCAGAATGAGGGGCGTAGCACAGCGATCCCTTCCATCCGTTATCGTCATGATCTGGTGCGCGGTTCTGTTTGCCCTGTCGCATTCAGCGTTAGCTGCGCCAGTGAAAAACACTCTGCCCAACATCATCATCATTTACGCCGACGACCTTGGCTATGGAGATCTTTCGTGCTACAATCCCCAGAGCGCCTACAAAACACCGCGACTAGACCGGATGGCCGCGGAAGGCATCCGATTTACGGATGCCCACAGTCCTTCGACGATCTGTTCACCTTCCCGGTACGGACTCTTCTCGGGGCAACAGATTTATCGTTCTACCGGCCAGGGTGGCGGGGCGTTTGAGGGCCCCGGTGGACCCAGTTATCTAAAGCCGGGCACGCTGACCCTGGGGGACATGTTGAGGGAAAAAGGATACCGAACAGGTGTTTTCGGAAAATGGCATGTGGGTCTGACCTGGCTGGACAAGGACGGAAACAGACTCGGTGGAGGCTTCAAAAACTCGCTTCTCATTGACTATGAAAAGAGCACCCCCTTGGTTGACGGCCCTAATGCGCGTGGCTTCGACGAATCCTTCATCACGCCCAATTGCCCGACAACCGATCCCCTGTACATCTACATTGAGAACGGAAGGGTACCCATTCCCGCCAGCCTGCGCCATCAAAGAGAAAGCCTACCGAATCCCGGCGGCAAGTGGCGATGGGACAATGATGAAGGATGGATGGCGCCTGGATATGAGTTCATCAAAGCGGATCTCCTCTTTTTCGAAAAGACCCGCCGGTTCATTACCGAACACCGAAAGAACTGCCCGGAGAAACCCTTCTTCGCGATTCTATCCACTCAGATTGCCCATGCGCCCGTCCTCCCGGCCCCGGAATTCAATGGGGCGACCAATGCGGGCCCCCGGGGGGATTTCGTTTGGGAACTGGATGTCCTGACAGGGAGAATCCTGGATCTGGTCGAGGAACTTGGCATTGATCAAGAAACGCTTATCCTGTTCAACGCGGACAATGGAGCCGAAACCGTGCATGTGGACTGGATGCGTCAGGACCATCACCACGACCCCTCGGGAGGCTGGCGCGGCATGAAGCGGGACGCTTGGGAAGGGGGACATCGAGTACCATTCATCGTGCGCTGGCCAAGCCGAATCCCCCACGGTCAGGTCTCTGACCAAATGACCAACACCACCGATATCTTCGCCACCATCGCTTCTGTGGTCGGCTACAGGCTCCCCGACGAGGCGGCTACGGACAGTTTTGATATGCTGCCGGCCAT
>JADFCT010000222.1 GCA_017161665.1 Candidatus Sumerlaeota bacterium | reverse complement strand
GAACTGTCACCAGTCCCGCGTTGAGAACGCGATTGAAAAGGCGGAGACCAGTTTCCGCGGCGCGCACCATGGCCCGCAAGGCGACATCATCGCCGGTGTCAACGGCCTGGAATTCGGGCTGGAACTGACGGACAAAGTCAACTTCGCTCACTCGTCCATCGAGAACCTGTGCGTGGGTTGCCACATGGCCGACCCGACGGAACATGGCGGTGGCATTGTGACGCCTCCAGCGGTTGGCGCGCACACCTTTGCCATGCGTGACACGATGGGAACGGCCGATCCGACCGACGACGTGATGAACGTGGCGAACGCGTGCGGAACCTGCCACCCGAACCTGGAAAGCTTTGAAAAACAGGCGCGCGGCGATTATGACGGCGATGGAACGATCGAAGGCATCCAGTCCGAAGTCCACGGTCTCTTCGACCTGCTACGGACCGAAATCCTCGCCACCATTCCCGGCACGTCGGAAGAAGACGGCAACATCGCCGTTGACAGCAATGCCTGGAAAGCATACACGAAGCTGCAGAAGTATGCGCTTTACAACTACCGGATGCTCTGGGAAGACGGTTCCTTCGGTATCCACAACACGGGCTATACGGTCCAACTCCTCCAGATGACCTATGACGCCGTTTACGGTCGTCCCATCTCGACGGATTATCCGGACATCGACCTGCGCGGTCCCGACGACGTGCCGACACCGGCGCCGGATCCCACGCCGACACCGGACGCCACGCCAACGCCGCCTGCTACTCCGACACCGGAGGCGACGCCGACCCCGACGCCGGATCTGACGCAATTCTACAAGATCACCTTCAAACGGCCGCGGTCCAATGAAAACGTGACCGTGACCGATGGCGGTATCATCATTCCGCCGGGGGGTGACGGACGTGACACGCTGAAGATCAAGGCGATCAACAAGGGCGTTACGCCGCCGATCCTTCTGATCGACGCGCCGGACGGCCTGAAAACCCTCTTGACCGAAGGCCCTGTCAAGTTGCTGCAAAGCGGCAGCGTTATTGGCAAGGCGACGGCCAAGAACACGGTGATCGAACGGATTGAATCGGTTCAACCGGTCATGAAACTGGCAGTCAAGACAGCGGCTCCGGGCGAGTATGCGGTGGATATCGCATACGAAGAACCGGCGGTGAAGGCGGCCAAGATCGCCATCTCCGGCGCTGTGTTGCAGAGCCTGATCGCTCCGGATTCCGAGTTCAAGAAGATCAGCATCGCTTCGAAGAAACTCCGCGACAAGGCCACGAAGTATGACTATGTCAATCTGGGCGGCCTGACGGCGGCGGCGGCGAACAGCTTCCAGGCTGGCGCGGTCAAGACCCTGCAGGTCAAGGGCGGCAGCGTCATAGCCGACTCCCTGCTGATCGACTTCAATTCGCTCAAGGTGACCGGTCAGTCGATGAAGTTGAAGACCGCGGATGGCAAGATCGCGTTCTCGATTCCGGGCAACGTGGAAGTCGGTTTGGCCAAGACGGGCGCCGACAAAGTCAAGGTTTCGGTCAAGAATGGAAACCTCGACAACACCACGCTGCTGGTGGCCGGTCAGATCAAGGAAGTCAGCGTCAAGAAGGGCGCCCTGGGCAACGCCGAAGGCACAACCGACACGGTGACCGTGGCGGCTGGATATGCCGTGGACAGCGCAGGAGACATCAACTTGATTCGCGGTGACACCGGCATCAATGGTCGCTTCATGGCGGGCGTCTCATTGCTGGATCTGGAATCCGACGATTTCATTCCGGCCTTCCGTGGCGTCGTCAAGAAGATTGTCACCAAAAAGGATGGAACATTGACAGGGACGGAGATCTATATGAATACGGTCAATCCGAAACTGCCGAAGGTTTCGCCCAAGGGCATGGAAGGCGTCATTCTGGTTCCGACGCCGTAACGGCTTCTTATGCCGCGAGGGATTCAGAGAAATCCGAATCCCTCGCCCATGACAAGGCGTTATTACAAAAGGGGGGACTTTCGAGTCCCCCCTTTTGCTTTAAACGTCGACTATCGAGCGGGCCATTCCAGAAAGCCGAGGCCGAAAGAAAGACGTAAAGGGCTCAATCGATTTTGAAGGCAGGGCCGACCGCCAGCGCCAAAGCCATCCAGGCGGTCGCGCATATTGACGGCTCGTTATACGCGTAGTCGGTCAAACTGAGCATCCCAAAGGCCAAAACACCCGCGCACAGGGCTTTCGGGAGTTGCAGCGCATTATGGTTCCCATCGAAAGCGAACAGACGGCGAAGCGCTGTCAGGAGCAGAATGGTCATCAGGGTGGTAAACAGCGCGCCGCCGGCGAGTCCGTTTTCGATCCATTTCATTAAGAAGAGATTATGGGCGTGGGGGAAACCGCCATCGACAACGTGGAGAAGGCCTTCCCGTCCCCATCCCATCCAGGGCCGTTCGGCGATCAGACGAAAGGCTTCTCCGGTCAAGTAGGCGCGCGCCTGGATCGACCCGCCCGCGCCGCCTTTGATGGCTAACGCAATCCGGTCTGTGGCCGTGAGGGCGGCGATTCCCACTCCAATCACAACGACTGTCACGAGACAATAAGCGCCCCATGGTATCCGATCGGGATGCCGTCGTCTCAAATGCGGCAGGAAACGCGCCAGGCCATAGAGACTCATCCCCGTCCCGACGGCAGCCATTCCAAACAGCGAATCACTGAGAATCAGCACGCAAGCGCCGGCGGCCAAAGCGGCGCTGGACAACCAACGGAGGGCTGGCGATGCGCCCTGGAACATCCGCCCCGCCAGCGCCACGGGCAGTGTCAACGCCAGCCAGGCGGCCAGAAAACTCTTGTGTCCCAAGGTCCCGCCCAATTGCAGCCGGCCACCGCCCACTGTTCCCGTATCCCCAAATCCAATGGGCAGAATGGACCGATCGGCGGCGTGAAACCAAAGAGCGGAATAGCCCTTAACGGCCAGTGCCACAGCGGCCAGGGATTCCAGGAGAATCAGTCCACAGACCGCCGCCACGAAGGAGGCGGGACGAATGGTCCGGGCCTGCGGAAGCACGGCGACGGCGACGAGGAGGCCCCAGACCTCAAAGCGGGCTGTGCCGAGACCGCGCCCCCAAGCCGCAAAAACAATCCAGCCCACGTATGCGAAAACCAAAGCCTGAAACCAGGGAGGAATGGCGCCATAAACGGAACCATCGCGCCCCTGCGCCCATTGCCAAAGGGCCAGGGCAACGAGGAGCGCGCTCAATAGTTCCGTCACGCGAAGGCGAAATAAATCACCAATCGGCAGCCCCACATTGAACAGGGCCGCCAGGGCAAGTCCCAACAGGAGCCACGCCGGCGCGCGATTCAAAAAAAAGTGTTTGCGCTTATGGTTCTCGGTCTGTGACATAGCGCTGTGATTCTTTTCCATCCCCGCCATCAATTGCATCCCTATTCTTTGCCAGAACAGGTGGAACGCATGTCGCCCCACCCAAAAAAAAGAATGCTCAGACGACTATTTCTCTTGGGGCGATAGGCGCCCGCGATATTCCCTACCGCGTTTTTGGGGCGACGTGATCGTCCCCGATTGGATAGAATCAGCCACGACACATTCCGGGGCAAGGGATCGCTATGAAAATCGACTATATTATGGCCGGCGCGGGTTCTATGGTTTGTGGCAGTTGCCTGCGCGATGGCGCGCTGATTGCGACGCTGTGCGCTCAGGGACATGACGTTCAGGCGATACCCGTGTATACGCCCGCCCGTCACGAGGCCGATGATATGACGGTCCAGCCCATCTTTATGGGGGGATTGAATATCTGGCTCCAACACAAAATCGGGCTGTTCCGCTATACGCCACGCTGGGTGGATCGTTGGTTCGATTCGCCCCGTCTGTTGAATTACATTTCCCGTTTCGGCGGGATGACGGAGGCCCGGGAATTGGCCGCCTTGACGATTTCGACGCTGCGGGGCGCTCAGGGAACGCAGCGCAAAGAAGTCAAGCGCCTGTTGGATTGGATGCGTGATCAGCGACGTCCGGATGTCGTGATGCTCAGCAATGCGCTGTTGGTCGGTGTGGGCGCGGCGATTCGGCAATGTCTGGATGTCCCCGTGGTGAGCCTGCTGTCCGGCGAGGATTTGTTTATCAACGATTTTCCGGAGCCACAGCGATCCGAGGCGATAGCGGCGCTTCGCGAACAGGCGGCCCGATGTGATGGATTCATTGCTTTCAATGAATCGTATCGGAATTGGATGCGGGAGTATCTGGAGGCGCCTCTGGAAAAAATCGAACGGCTTCCGCTTGGCATCGATCTGCGCGGCTATCCCGATTCCGTTCCCGAGGCCGCGCAGGAGTTTACCGTCGGTTTTCTGGCGCGAATTTGTCCACAGAAGGGCTTGCTTGAACTGGTTCGCGCTTTTGGTTCGCTATGTAAAGAGGACACCCAGCCCGGGGCTCGACTGCGTATCGCGGGGTATCTGGGGCCTGAGTATCGGGATTATCTGGATCGGGTGTTGGCGATGGCGCGGGACGGAGGATACGCGGATTGTGTGGAATATGTGGGCGAGTTGAGCCGGACGGAAAAGATCGCGTTTCTTAAGTCGGTCAGTGTGTTGTGTGTCCCCAGTGTTCATGGTGAATCCAAGGCTCAGTTTATTCCCGAGGCCATGGCGGCGGGCGCGGCGCTCGTTCTGCCCGAGACCGGTTGTTTTTCGGAATGGGTAAATGCGTCCGGCGGCGGGATCCTTTGCCCGCCAGATTCCGAAGACGCGCTGGCCGCGGCTTTGCGAACCTTACGGGATAATCGGGATCTTTTGACCGCCCTGCGAGCGGCGGCGCATCGCACAGCCCACGCGCGACACGGAATCGATGCCATGGCCGAAAGTCTGATCGAAATTCTGGAACGTCGGATTCCGCTTTAAAAGAACGGGTCGTCTCGGATTTCGCTTTTCCCTTGGCTTCTTTTCACGCGAAATCCCCGGTTGCGTTCCGCCCAATCCATCTTTAGGCTGAGACTCCCGATTGGGAGCGACCGCCCCAAACGTCCGATGACACTCTTCAACCGAATGAGAGATCCCGTGACACGATTGGATGTCCAACCGAGCAATGATCAAAGCCGATCACGCGCCCGAATCTGGAGCGGTGTGGCTTTGATTTTAATGGGTCTGATCTATGCCGGTGTTTTCATCAGTCTGATCAGTGAAGCCTATGTCGATTTTGGCGATGGTAATTATCTCTATATCGCTCGGCGACTCAATGAAGGTGTCGTGTTATATCGAGATATTCTGTCGCCTCAACCGCCGATCCATGTCACCGTGGGCGCAATCCTGCTCCGGGTGGGGGAGTGGTTGGGGTCGCCGCTCTACACGGTTCGGATTTTCACGATGGCTCTCCATCTGTTTACGATGTGGATCGTGGCGCGGATCGCGCGGAAACTCTTTGGGAGTGAACTGGCCGGCGTGTGCGCCGCCGCTTTGTATCTGCTGGTCCCGATTGGATTCTGGTGGACGCTGGGCTTTCAATCCGAACCGTTCGAGATGGCTTTTCTGTTAACCTCGACGCTGCTGTTTCTGGACTTTTCTCCCAAAAAGATGATCGCCGCTGGCGTCTTGGCCGCCTGTGGACCGTTGTGCAATATGACGGCTCTGCCTTTCCTGATTTTCAACGGACTGTTCCTGGCATACTACCGCCGGTGGGCGCTGCTGATCCGATATGGGATTCCGCTCGTCGTGATATGGGGACTTGTCGCGCTGGGGTTTGAATGGAAGACGGGGGCCTTTTTCCAGAATGTGTTTTTTAATCAAGTCGGCACGTTTCCGCCGTTGGGGGTGGACTACTACATCGACAAGATCGCGTCAAACCTGTTCAAGGTTTTCCGGTTTGAGGGCGCTTGGATTGTGTGGGGCATCGCTGGGTTGTTTCTGTTGCCACGGCATGATTGTCTGCCCTGGCGGGCATACGCCAGCTGGCTTGTGGTCGCCGGGCTGTTGTCCATCTTCTTCGTGGCCAAGGGCGGAACGGTTGAGTATATCTTCACACTGGGTGAGCCGATTTTATGTGTAACGGCCGGAGGACTTTGGGGCGCTTTGTTTCAACGTCCGGGAAGGGGAGAGGGCGAAGCGGAGGGGGGCGTTGTGACGTTCGCAGCGATGAAAGGCTCGCCGCTCTGGCCCGCGTCGCTCATGCGGCGAGGGGCGCTTGGGATTATTGTCTTTTTGGGCGCCGCTCATTTTCTGGGGGGCATATCGTATGGGCAGGCTTTCATACGGGCCGCGATGGGGGAGCACAATATATACATTCCCACATACGGTTTAAATCTGATTCGTCAAACGCTGGCGGGCAAACAGTTTGAGATGAGTCATGGCGCTGTTCAGGGCGTCAAAGAGACGATCACACACTATACCCAACCGGGGGATCCGATTCTGGCCCATCCGTTTTTCG
>JADFCT010000021.1 GCA_017161665.1 Candidatus Sumerlaeota bacterium | reverse complement strand
GGCGAAGATCGTGTCGCCCCAGCCCGGCTGGCGGGAGCGGGATCCGGAAGCGACGTGGGAAAATACCTGTGCGGCCATCCGCGAGGCGATACAAGCATCCGGCATCGATCCGGCCGAAATCGCCGGTGTGGCCGCGGCCGGCTATGGCAATGGTCTGCACCTGGTCGATGCCGAAGGGCGCCCCGCGCGTCCGGCCATCGAATCCAGCGATGGACGGGCGGCGGCGTATGCGGAGCGATGGGTGGCCGAGGGGGTCTGGGATCGGGTGTTGCCGAAAACAACACAGACGATCTGGCCGGCTCAGCCGACGGCGCTGTTGGCCTGGGTTCGCGATCATGAGCCGGAGGTCATGGCGCGGGCCCGCTGGATATTGATGGCCAAGGACTATATCCGAATGCGGCTGACCGGCGAGATTTGCGCCGAGATAACGGATATGTCGGGGACTGGATTAATGGACGTGCCGGCGGGGCAATATGACGATTCGATTCTGGAGGCCTTTGGGCTTGAGGATATGAGCGCGATGTTGCCGCCTTTGGTTCGGACAGAGGAAATTTGTGGCGAAGTCACAGCCGAAGCCGCCGAGGCCACGGGAATCCCGCAGGGGGTTCCCGTGGTGGGGGGGATGTTTGACATTGACGCGTGTGGCCTGGCGTCGGGTCTGGTGGATGAACGTTGGATGAGCCTGGTTTCCGGCACATGGGGCAACAATCAATATATCGCCCCGGAGCCGCTGGTGAGTAAAGGGATATACATGACGTCTCGTTATGCGATGCCGGGGTTTTATTTAATGCTTGAAGGCAGCCCCACATCGGCGGGGAATTTGGAATGGTTCATTCAGGAGTTTTTCGCCGCCGAGGCAAAGGCGGCCGCCGAGCGCGACGAGTCCGTTTATGATGTCTGCAACCGTCTGGTTGCTGGCACGAATCCAGAGGATGGGGATATTACGTTTTTCCCGTTTTTGTATGGTTCGAACATGGATGCCGGCGCCCGGAGCGCCCTGATTGGCGTGCGGGGGGAACATACGCGTGGCCATGTGCTGCGGGCGGTGTATGAGGGGGTGGTGTTCAGCCATCGCACGCATCTGGAGCGGCTATTGAAGTTCCGTGACCGACCGGAGCGGATGCTATTCACGGGGGGCGCGGCGCAAAGTCCGATTTGGACGAAGATCTTCGCCGACGCCTTTCAGATCCCTTTTGAAATTCCGGAGGGGCGGGAACTGGGCGCCTTGGGCGCCGCCATTGCCGCGGCGGTGGGTGTGGGATGTTACGGCGACTTTCGTGAGGCGGTTGGGGCCATGACGCGCCCGGGACGGGTTCAGGAACCGGATCCCGATCAAAAAGAGATTTACGACCACAAGTATGCTCGTTATCATCAGTTGTACGAAGCCTTGGCGCCGATTTGGAATCGGCCGAATGTCATGGCTTCCTAGACCGTCGCCAGTCATGGCGCCGGAATCACAAAGGCAGGCAATCTCGAAGGAGGCGTGTGATGCAACGGATAATGGAACTGAATCGCAGGGCGGCGTTGAAGACGGTCGGCGCCGGTTTGATCGGGGCGGCGGTGGCGACCGGGACAAACGCGCAGGCGGCCGAAAAGCAAGCCCTGAAATTCAGGAAGGAAGACTTTTATAAAAACGGCGCATTCGATGTCGAGGCCGGTAGAGACGCCATCATTGAATTGATGAACTATCACAATTATCCCGTCTTCAAGGGGGCGCGTGAGAAATTGTGGGTCTCCGACTATGGGATCGGTGACTTTTTGAACCTGGGGCTGGCGGCCAATATGTTCATGAACAACGAGGAACACCGATACATGTCGATGGATTTGTTCCTGTTGCCGAATCAGATGCTGCCGGAGCACTATCACCTGAAGACAGAGAAGAATCCGGCGAAACTGGAAGGCTGGGTGGTGCGCCATGGTGAATCCTGGATCGTTGGTGAAGGCCCGGAGACGCCGGGGTTGAAGGCGAAAATTCCCGCCAGTCAGAAGAAGGCCGGCGCCACGGTGTTTTGCGCCCAGCTGGTCAAGCCCGGCGGCTTTGCGCAGCTGAACCGCGCTACGGCCCGCCACTGGCAACTGGCCGGGCCCGAGGGCGCCATCATTACGGAAACGGCCAACGTTCATGACGATTCCGGTGTGCGACACACCAATCCTGAACTGGTGTTTCCATAATCCACTGGCTGGAAGGCGCAAAATTCCACCCAGCGGTTAACGTATCTGGCGCCGATCCATGAGGAGCGGCGCTCCAAACCCTTTTCTCAAGGAGAGCAAAACCATGAAGAAACGGAATGTTTTATCCTATCTGTCCATCAGTCTGGTGTGGGTGGCGACGGTTGGTTTGGGAGCCTGTTCATTCATTCCCGGCTTTAAGGGGCCGGCTCTCAAAACACCACGCCTGTTGTTCGATCTGCCGGAGAAATACAATGCGCCGGATGGCATGTGTTTGACGCCGGACGGCACGATCTATTTATCCATGACGAACGCGAACCTGAAAGAGTATCCTGCCAAGATCCTCAAGATCACCCAAGACGATAAACTCGTTGAATTGTGTGACCTGCCGGCTCATCCCGAAACGGGCGTGGCCTGCCCTCTGGGGATCAGCCTGGGGGCGGACGGCAATTTCTATGTGGCCGACAATCAGTCTTTTGCCACGGCGGAACCAAACAAGGCGCGTCTCTTCCGTATCAACATGCAGGACGGTCAGGTCACTGGTGTCGATGTGGTGGCGGTGGGCTTTAATATGTCCAACGCTGTCGCCTGTCGGGGTGACTTTGTTTATGTGACGGAGACCAATCTGGATGTGACGAAAAAGCCGCTGCCCAGCGGTGTCTATCGCTTCTCCATGGAGGAACTGCGCGCGGACACACCCGTCAAGGTGACGGGCATCGGTGATCCACATCTGATCGTTCAGATGGAGACGGTCACGGAGGATCCCGCCCTCCAGGTCGGCGCCAACGGCATGGCGTTCGATTCCAAGGGCAACATGTATGTGTGCAACTTCGGCGAAGCCTCCATCATCAAAGTGACCTTCGATTCCCAAGGGAATGTGGCGACACAGCGGGAGTTTGTCAGAGGCAAAGGTATGTTGAGCACGGACGGCATTTTCATGGATGCGAACGATGTGATCTGGGTGGCCGATTTTATCGACAATGCGGTTCACTCGGTTGACACCAAAACGGGCAAAGTCACCACCATCGCCCGCAATGGTCAGACGGACGGAACAGATGGGCTTCTGGACGCGCCGTCGGAGGTGTGTGTGCGTGATGGAGTGGTCTATGTGTCCAATATCGACCTGACCCATGGTCCGAATGTGAATGATCGGCCGTATACCATGTCGGCGATTGATCTGAATTAAATGTGGTGGAACCCTCTTGGTCGCGCGTGGACTGAAAGGGCCCCGCTTGGCTCTTCTGCATCCCGCCGGAGTTTTGCTTTTCAAATCTCCGGCGGGATTTGTATTATTCTGATCATTGCCTTTCGGTTTGTGGGAAAAAATAAATCCCCTTTTTTTGACTCGGTGTCCTCAATGCTTGGGAGGTGAAAAAAATCTACGCCGAGACGCAGAGAACGCAGAAGGGGCGCCGAGATCGTTGCCCTTTGGACTGTTTGAACGATATTGAATCGGGATTTATTTTTTTTCGTAAGCCTTTGGTTATTTGCTCCAGCGGTGAGGTGTGGATCATGCGAATGGTATCCTTGGGGCGTGGTCGGCTCCATGTTTTCTGTTTTGCGCTTTGGGGGGTCGGGTTCCCTGGTCTCTTTTGTTTATCTCAAGGTCTATATGGACAAGATCGTCCAACGAATCAGGCCCATGTCCCCGTGGCAGCGGATGCGGTGATGCTCATTGGCGACGGCTGGCGGGAGGCCCGCCAAACACCTACGGGCAGCGCCCCGCAATTAATTTTGTCCAATATTTCCGATCGCGCATCGGTTTTGCTGTTGCGCTTTCCGCTTTCCGCTTTCCTCACAGACGAGGCGACGCGGATTCGCAGTATTCAACTGTCCCTTTGTTTCTCCTCACCTGCCGATCCGAAGAAGCCCTTTACCGCGGAGATTCTATCTGTTTCGGGCCTAGCGAACTGGCCCGAATTAAAATTCACTTCGCTGGAGTGGGCAGACTCGCCTGCGGCGAGGCGTCTGACGATCACGCCGCCGCTGGCGACGGCGCGGTTTATGTGTGAAGAGGGGGATGCGTCGGCGCGTCATGTCTTCTTGCTGGACCGGGATTTGTTTCGGTCTGTTGTTGAGACCCTGAAGGGCGAGGAAACCTCAATTACTCTGGCGGTTCGCCTGTCCGGCGCTCAAGGCAATGCGGTCGTTGTGGCATCCAAGGAAGCGGCCGGCCCGTTGGGACCTCTCCTGCAAATCAGTTATACGGGGGCCTATTGTCCTGAGTTCGATCCAAAGTTCACGGCATGGCGGACGCCCGAAGAACGAACCGCGTTCCATCAGTTACGTGGTGGCGGGGCCGCGCCGGTGGTGTCGGTGTCCGGTCAGGGGAGCGAACGGGAACTGAAGATGTTTTGGCGACGCGATGACCGAAGGATCGCATCATCCAGCGGATGGTTGGACACGCCATGCCCGATTTTTGCGCTGGATGACTTTTCGTTGTCCTTTGAGTTGGAGTGGGGAGAGGGGCAAGGCGACGTTGGGTTTTTCCTGGAAGTGATCCCTTGGGACCGCGAGGGGAGCGCGCCGATATGGCGCAAGCCCTTGGCTTCGTCACAAACGACGGCGAGTGGTTCCGTGATTTCTTTCGAATGGGGCCCGGACGATTTTGAGGCGGGGGCGACTCTTAAAGCGGATCCAACCACCTTGTCTTCACTCGAGTCAGTTGATATGTCTGCGCTGCTCCGGCGCGTGGGGCGGCCGTTTTTGCGGTGGCGCTTTGAGGCGAAGGAGGATGGCGCCTGGCGGGAGGCGCGTGTCCGTCAACTGGCGTTGTCGCCGTCGCTGGATCAGACTGCCACGGGGAAGATCCTTCTGGGGCCAACGGTGGATTTAAATTCAGACCAAGGTGAAGGGGCTCTCCACCCGTCAGTGGGCGTGATTGTGGATGCCGATCGGCTTTATACGGGTGGGGGATTTGACGCCGCCATCGCCTTGGCGGAGCACGTTCCCGGTATTGAAGTGATGGCGCATGGTCCTCTTTCCCCTTTGTCCAGCGCCTGGGGGGGACGCCTGAAGCAAGCGGGCGCTCGCTGGACGCTGTGGGCATCGGTCGAGGACCTGGCCTTTCAATCGATATCACAGTCTGGGGCCTGGTCCGAGTTTCCGGATGGGCATGGACCGCTTTCGTTGCATCGACTCGCCACGGATGCGGATTTTCGGGATCAGGCCACGCTCCTGACCCGTTCGGCGCGGGGGGCGGTGGCGTTGGCCGGCGCGGAAGTGGCCCCATTGGGATATGACGCCCTTGTATTGGACGGCCCCGGGTGGCCCCGTCATGCGCGGCGACGGACCATGGGGGGGGCGGGGAACGCGGAAGCGCAGACCTTGATCCAATGGCTGAGCGGCGAAACGGTGGATGGCGCCCATCAAAGTCCGGAGCCTTTGGGAGACGGTTTCCCGGTCTGGTTCCGTCGGGAAGTGGGGGGCTTTTATCCGCCGAGTTGGTATGGTTTGAACACGTGGAATGCATTTCGTCCGGATTTTCGCATAGCCGCCGCCGGCCCCCATGCGAGTCGGATTCGATTCCTCAGTCGGCAGCTGGCCCGATACGCCTGGCTGGAGTTTGTGGACGGCGTGACGCGGCGGATGCGGGCGGCGGCGCCGTCACTGGCATTCCAAATCGCATCGCCGGCGAATGCGACGGCGGCCGGGGCGGTTCCCTGGAAGGCGTTGCGTGACCGATCGGTCGAGTCCATTTGTTTGCCGTTGGATGTGACGGACCGGCGCCGGGCTTTCGATCGCGTCGCCCACGCATGGTCCGCGCAGCGTCGGTTCCATGTGCCGACTTCCAAAAAACTGGGAGTCCGGCTTTCCCAATCCAATGAAAAACCGTCCACGACTCGGGATGCCACTATTGACGCCTGGATGTTGCGCGCCGCGGCGGGGGTCGAGTCTATCTGTTTTGAAAGTGATCTTGATGAAGGGACGCGCGCCGTGGCCCGTTCCTATGCGCAAGGGCTGGCGGACGCGGCCCAAGACAGCCCCGTGGCGTTGGCGCTGCCCGAAACGCTTGTGATTGGACCGGACGTCGCGTGGGAGGGCCTTGACGCTTTCGACGAGCAGCGTCCCTATGCGAATTTGACACCCCTCCTGTGCGAGTTAGGAATTCCGTTCGATTTTCTGACGCCCTCAGACCGGCCGGAGTCTTTTGATGTCTATCGCGTGATTGTGTATAATGCGCCTCAGGCCCCACAGGGGCTTATCGAAGAACTGGGGCAGTGGCTGCGCCGTGACGCTTCGCGGCGGCTGTTGATGGTGGGGGCTCAGCCCACACGGTCCCTCCATGTTGATTCTTTTTGGCTGACGCCGTCTCATACAAACGATCCGACGGTGGCCATTGATTCTATGGAAAGCGCTATGGTGGGTTTGAAAGAGATTCGTTCCTATCGTTTGGAATCGCCTGTTTTTAATGTAAAAGTGCTTGATCCGCGCCTGAGCGTGGGCAGCGCGGCGCGTTTTGTCTTTTCGCCTGGCCATCGAACGGTCTATGATGCGGAACCGGACGGGGCGATGACCCCTCTTGCCGAGATCGAACGCTTTCTGCCGCTGATCAGCGAAGGTCGCCCTCTGCCATCTTCTGGCAAAACAGTTTATTTCCATTACAATATTGGCTGGCCGGCGCCGGCACAGCGGAGGGTGGATTATGAATTGATGCAATCGATTTGTGATACGCTGGGGATGGGGCGTCGGGCGATTTATCCGCAGGGGTGGCGGGTTTACCCTTATCGGGTTTCAGGGGGATACGCGGTGGTGGTGGCGCCGCCAGCGGAGGGAGCCGCTTCTGCGTCAAAAGCGCCGGTTCGTCTCGCTTTGCCGGAAGATGACGGCGAAAAAATAAACCTATGGTCCTTGACGACAGACGAGCCTTGGGAAACAATCGTTGAAGCGGGTTGGGTGGACCTCGTGTTGTCGCCCCAACGGGACATCATTTTTCTTTCGAAATCGACGGCATCCGAATCACCGGGCGTGGAAGCCGGTCGCAGACAAGGGCTGTGGCGTTGAGAAATTCATCACCGGAGGGAGAGTCAATCATGGAAGGACAACCAACCCGTTCGGCTCAGGGCGACGCGACGTTGTTCGTCCCGAAGCATAAAATACGGGTGCTCATTGATACGCAATGGGATCATATTGAGGGGTTCGTTTATCTGACTGAGAATCAGCGTTTGTCCGATTTGCTTAACGAATCTGGCCGTTTTGTTCCCGTAACGGACGCTGTTGTTCTGTCCCAGCAACAGAATTCCCCGGATAACCCCATCTCTTTTCTAGCCATCAATAAAGATCACGTGGTGAAAATCACCCAAGCCCTTTGAACCGGGGCGCGCGACCCATTGGCCGCGCGCCTCGGTTTCTTCCGGTTAATTCATTACCGGCAACAATTCCACATTCTTCAATGTCCAGTTGAACAGGACGATGGCGTCCAGATTGTTGACCTGACCATCGGCGACACAGTCGGCCAGGTCCAGTCGATTCGCGGGCGCCGGATTGCCCAGCGTCCAGTTGAAGAGGACGATGGCGTCCAGGTTGTTCGCCGAACCGTCATCATTGATGTCTCCCAAAGCCGGGACACTGTCGGGATCGTTTGGATCGGTTCCGGATTGCGTTTCATATCCATCTGAAAAGCCATCCATGTCGAAGTCCGGGTTTGCGTCATCCGGGTCCAGGGAGGCCGGCAGTCCATCGCCGTCGCCGTCCACGGTTTGGGCCGGATCGGGCGATTGCGCATCCAGCGGATCGCTGGACAGGATCAGGACTTCCATCCCATCCGTGTATCCATCCCCGTCGGTATCCGCGTTGCGTGGATTTGTCTGCGCCCGGGTCGGCAGGGTGGATTCGCACTCGGACACGGCTTCTTCGCCGTCCAGGAGTCCGTCGCCGTCTGAATCCGGCAACCAGGCGTTGGTCAGGACCATGAGATTCAGGATGTCGGGGGCCGTTGTTTCACAGCTGTCCGGCAGTCCATCGCCATCCTGATCCTCGTCGGTCGGCGTCGTGGTGGGCGTGGCCGTGGGCGTCGGTTCGATGGGTGTGGGCTCCGTTGGTGTGGGTTCTGTTGGCGTTGGCGTGAGGACCGGTGTGGGCGTCGGAGTCGGAAGCGGTGTGGGAATGGGTGGCTCTTCCAGACCGGCCGCGAAGACTTTCACTTCGTCGATGGCCCACCACCAGCCGTTGTTGGCCTCCAGCCGCCACTTGAATTGAAGGGTGTAGTCTGAGGCCGTATCCGGTGGATTGATCAGGTGTTGCGTCAGCTGGTTGCGCGGTTGACCGGCGCCATAGGTGTGCAGAATCTGATCGGCGCCTCCATCGACGGAAACCAACAGCCAGCCTGCCTGGACATCGCGATGTTGATAATCATCCATAAAGGTGAGATAGGCTTGCGCTCCGGCGGGCATGGTGATTGGTGGCGAGATCAGGATGCTGTCGAAGGGTTCTGTCGCGCCGCCGTTTTCGTAGCGGTCCGATTCGGCCAGAGCGAACGTGCCGTTGGTGAGTGTGGATTCGCGTCCATCCAGCCCGTTGGCCAGCCAGAAGACGATGTTGGTGAAACTCCATCCGCGCCACTCCGTTGTTCCCATGTTTGTGTTCATTCCGGAGTTGTCGATGGTCCAGCCTTCGGGCGCTGTGTGGGTCCAGCCGGTCAGATTGTAGTCGGTTTCGTCCACGGCGCCCTGGAGGGGCAGACCTTCAAAGCCTTCGTGGTAGATCCGAGTCTGTGCCACTGTGGCGGAGACGGGGATCGTCAATGGCGCATTGGGATCATCGCTCTCAATGCTTAGGGAGCCGCTGTAGTCGCCTTCGGACACGATCGGATCCACTGTCAGGTTGATCACCAGCACATCGACGGCGTTCGCGCGCAACGTGGCGTTATAGGGCGGCAGGACCGGATAGCCATTACGAATTACACTGTGGATTTTGAACGCTTCGCCGAGGTTGGCTTCTCCGAGGCCGGTGATGTTCAGGGGACTGTCATCGGCCCCGTTCAAAATGGACACCGATAAAATCGTTGGCTCGCCTTCGCGCGCGACCACGCCGAAATTCGCCTGAACGGGCATGGCCATGGCCGCGGGCGGCGCGCCGGGGGCCAGCGTGATGTCGCCGGTCAGGGTCACATTGGCAAAGGCCGCTTCAGTCAGAAAACTGCCGTGGGAGCAAGCCGTCAGGCCGATGAGAACCTGCGCAGGCATGGTGATTGTCTCGGAGGCGTATTCCGTCCAGTCCAGTCCGTCTAAAGAGTACTCGGAGACGAATTGATTGCCTGTGCGGGTGAGTCGGATCCAGCCGGGGATGGGCACGACGGTTCCATCGGCCGGGGGATCGGTTGTGGCCCCTCCCGTTTGAACGCGACGCAGAAACTCAAGCCCTCCCGCAGGACGCAGATTCGTCATGGCATGTTTGGACGCCGGCTCCATGGATTCGCGAATCATAACACCGGCTTTTGCGCTCGTATGCGTGGGGTCGAGGTTCAGCACTCGAGCGGATATGGAGCCGTCGCCATTCAGTTGTTTATAGGCAAACAGGAAACCGTCCGAGACGCCCCAGATATCATCACCGGCGCCCAGGAGCGTATAGGCTTCCGTGTCCAGGTCATACCAGAGCCTTCCGTCCAGCGCCGTGGCGCCAATATCCGTCGCCTGCCAGTCAAAGGGAGCGGGCGTGGCTTCCAGATAGGCGGCCTCGTCCCCCGTGGGGGGCTGAATGTCGCCGGTTAGCGAAATGTCTTCAAAGATCGCTGTGGCTGGTGTTCCCGATTGATGGGACGTGATCGCCAGGCCGATATAGACGTCTTCATCCATGCCAACGGTTTGGGATGTCGCGATCTGCTCCCAGCTGCCTGTGGCCCCGTCGGGCGAAGCATAGCCGGCGAATTCGTCTCCATTGCGCACAAGCCGTAACCACATCGGCTCGTCCAATGCGGTCCCGTCTTCACCGATGGTGTCGGCGGAGCGGGCCTGGCGATATTGAATGCGCACACGGTCCGTGCCTCCGTCCGGCGATTTCATAGCAAAGAAATTCTGGCTGTCCGGCGCCAGGGATTTTCGAATCATCAAGCCGGCTTTCGTCCATTCATGCGGCGCGCTCAGTTGCGCCAGTTTGGCGGTGATCATGCCATCGCCGGTCAGTTTCTTGAAGGCGAACCGGAAACCGTCCGAACGTCCCCAGATATCGGCGCCGTCGCCACGGATCTCGTATCCGGCCCCCTGTTCGAAGAAAGCGCCCGTCGCTGTTTGACCGATGTCCAGGGTGGCCCAGCCTTCCGGCGCCGGGGTGGGATCGGGAATGACGGGAGGCGCCGGTGGATCGCCAAAGGTTCCCGTAAGGGTGACATTATCAAATTCGGCCGAAGCCAGTTTGCTGTTGTCGCGTGAACAGAGAACCAGGCCGATATAGGTGTCGTCGTTGAGGGGCAAGGGCAGGGTGGCCAGGTCTTTCCAGTCCCCTTCGTCTTCCGCATACCAGACCTGAAGGTATCCCGTGGCGCGTTCCATTTTCAACCAGGTGGGGGTCAGTTCACCGGCGATGTTCAATTCTTCGGAGCCGCCGTCGGGCATGATGCGATAACTGCCGGCCAGACCGTAATTGCCTTTGTTGGGCGCTTTGCTGACGCGCAGATTGGGGCTGCCCGGATCCAGGGAGTTGCGGATCATCAATCCCGCGATGGTTTGATCATGAACGTAGCCGATCGAAGTAATTCGGGCGATAATGGTTCCCGTTCCTTTGAGATAGCGGTAGGCGAAGAAGCATTCATCCGCAGTTCCCCAAATGTTGCTTCCAGAGGCCTTCAGGGCAAAGGTCCCATTGGCTTCCCGGAGCGATCCCGGCAGCCCGACAGCGCCGATATCGGCCACGCCCCAGCCGTCGGGGATGGAGATTTGGGGGTCGAAAACGGAATTGACTTTGCCGGGGGAGCCGCCATCTTCGGGAGGGCTGTGATAGGCCCAGTTGTCGGCTGCATCATTGTCGGAATAGGGATCGATGAGTTCGATGGATGCAAATTCCCCTTCCGGCCAGGGCGCTGCGGCGCCATAGGTGACGGTGTCGATCATCGTTCCGCCCGAGTCGGTCAGGACGATAGTTTCGCCCGTATTGGCCAGATCGCCTGTCCAGTCACCGACCAGATTTGATATTTTGTAGTAGTCCTGTATGTTCGCCACCGACCGGGCCACGACAAGATAGCCGTTAGGTTGAATCGATGTGCCGGCGGGAAAGACAAAGTCGATGCCGTCACTCAGCGTCCAGCCCGACAGGTTCACGCTGTCCGCGCCGATGTTGATCAATTCCACATACTCGTCCAATACGTCGTCCGTTTCGGGATCGACAAGGAGTTCGTTGATGACCACGTCCGAATTGGCCCCCCATGCCGGGGGAGGGGATAAGGCTGTCCATCCGGCAAGCATGACGAGCGTGGCTGCCAGAGTGGCCACCGACTGTCGGTACGTCCTGAACTTCGTCTTTTGAGTCTCCATCTGCGCGTTTCCTTTCCATTTTTTGGATTTTTGAATGGTCGCGCCTGAAACAAAAACGACTACCACCTTGCTAGAGCATGTGGCGGAGAAAATGGGAAATCAAGGATTGATTTGAGGATGTTCTGAAAAAAAAAGGAAATGAAAAGGGTGATTCGATCTGTCGAACCCGCGTCAGAAACTGAACGGGCCGGAATCGGTCATTGGCTTGTCGCCTCTTGATTGCGATGGCATTCAGGGCGCGCCGGTTTGGTCAATCGCCCACGATTTCAACACTGAGCAGGGAGAGATCGTCATCCAGGGACGTTGTGCCGCTCCAGTCTTGTACGTTGCGCACCACCGCATCCAGCATTTCACGCAGGGGCAGGTGGCGATTATTTTCGAGGGCCTGGCAAAACCGTTCTTTGCCGAATTGTTCATCTGTAGGGTTCATGCACTCATAAACGCCGTCGGAATACAGAACCATCCGATCGCCGGGGTTTAATTGAAGGGTATATTCGTCATATTCGGCTTCTTCGAAAAAACCGATGGGCAGGCCGCTGCCTTCGGGAAAGCGGGCCGGGCCTTCGCGCGGAATCACCACGGGCGACGGGTGGCCGGCCTGGCTGTAGCGGTAGGTATGGTCGTCCAGATTCAGGATGCCGTAGAGCAGGGTAAAGTATAGTCCAAAATCATCCTGGAGAGGATATTGGCGGTTGAGGTGACGGGCCACCTCATCAGGTGTCGTCAAGACATATCCCGGCTCCCGGCTGGTGATGCGCTTGAGCAGGTTGGACCGCTCCGGCGAGGGCGACAAAAGGTGATTGAGCGCGACGGACAGAAGCGAGGACGGGACGCCGTGGCCGCTGACGTCCAGAACGTAAAGTCCGACATTGCGGTTGTCGAGGCGAATGACATTGAGCGTGTCACCGGCCAGTTCGTCACAGGGGATGTAGCGCCAGGCGAAATTGACGGAGGCGTCTTTCGGGAAGGATTGGGGAAGGAGGCTGTGCTGAATACGGGCGGCGGCTTCCAGGTCGCGTTTCATGCGCCGATTGGTCTCGGCAATTTCCAGATTCAGTTTCTCCAGTTTTTCATTATGGCGGGCCAGGTTCTGTTCGAGGTTGATGATTCGTTCGCCGGCGCGCAAACGCGTTTGCAGTTCTGAGACATTGAAGGGTTTTATGATAAAATCGTCCGCGCCGGCCTCCATGCCTTGGACGATGTCGTCCTTACGGGATTTGGCGGTCAGCAGGACTGTGTAGGTATAGCCTCCTGTTAATTTGTCGCGGATCAGACGCACCAGCTCGATACCGTCAATTTTCGGCATCATCCAATCGCTGATGACGATGGGATAATGCTCTTCCTGTAACCGGTTCCAGGCTTCCTCGCCGTCCTCGGCGATGACGACCTCATGGCCCCAGCTTTTGAGGAGCAGTTCCAACATACGCCCCGACACTTTATCGTCTTCCGCCAGCAATATCTTCATACACCGCGCCTCTGCCCGTGTGGCAATGCTTCCCGTCTGCTTCGGATTCGCCGCGTTCCGGAATCATCGAAGTCGGATACATATTGCATCCATCGTATTGCCGGCTGTCGCCCCGGCGCAATGCTTTCTTGTCGCTGGCCGATCGCCCAAAGGAATCGGTCGGTCTAAATAAAACCATCCAATACTTTGATGGCCGCATCGACTTTGCCAAAGGGCGCGCTGACCTGATAGCCCGCCACCCGATCGGAAATGATCTCGCAGATTTCCTGCGCGATTTCCACGCCCGTCCTGATGCCATCTTCCTTGGTCTTGCATCGGGCCATACGCTCGAGGATTGCATCCGGCACTTCCACGCCCGGCACCTCGTTGTTCATGAATTCGGCGTTCTTGAAGCTCGTCAACGGCCAGACGCCGGCCACGATGGGAATGGGATTGGTGTATTCCGCCACATCATCCATGAAGCGGAACAACGCTTCGGGGTCGAAAACCGGTTGTGTGATGGCATATTCGGCTCCCGCGTCGATTTTGGCCAGGAAACGGTCCCGTTCGCGTTTGAGTTCGACGGCGAGGGGATTGGCCCCCACACCAATAAAAATGCCCGTTGGCGGATCGATGGGATTGCCGCCGATGTCGCGACCGTGGTTGAGGTTTGAGGCCACCTGGGTCAGTCCGATCGCGTCGATGTCGAAAACGCCTGTGGCGTCCGGATAGTCGCCGAGTTTGGGCGGATCGCCCGTGATGATGAGGAAGTTGGCGATTCCGGCCGCATAACCGCCCAGGAGATCGGATTGCATTCCGATGAGGTTACGGTCACGGCAGCAATAGTGCAGGACCGGTTCGATACCGATTTCCTCGCGGATGGCGATGGAGGCGATCATGGGGGATATGCGCGAAGAGGCCCGTGGACCGTCTGGAATATTAATGGCGTCGATGCCGTGAAGGTAACAGGTTCGCGCCCGCTCCAGCAAGACACTCATATCCCAGGATTTTGGCGGCAACAACTCGATGGAGGAGACCTTTTTTCCCATGAGGAGCCGGCTGGCGAAACGGGATTTCTGTTTCGGGGGGATGACAGCCACTTCGTTGTCTTCGCGGGCATAGGATTCAATGCGCACATGGGCTTTGACGCCACTGAGCGATTTGAGGGTTTTGGCCGCCACGCGAATGTGTTCCGGTGTGGTTCCGCAACAACCGCCCACCCCGCGCACGCCCATCTCGATGAACTTCTGGCCGTAGGTGGCGAAGTATTCCGGTGTGGTCAGATACAGCATCCGGCCTTCGATTTGGCGCGGATTGCCTGCATTGGGCATGACGACAAAAGGCTTGCCTGTCATGGACAGGGCGCGTTCCAGGGCGTCATAGGCCTGGGCTGGGCCAACGCCGCAGTTGATCCCCACACCGTCGATGTGATCGTCGTCGTCCAGTTGGGAGACCACCTGTTCCACGGGATTTCCAAAAGCCGTTTCGCCGTTGTCCAACACCGTGAACGACGCAAAGACCACGGCTCCGCGCTCCTTGGCGATTCGGGCGGCCAGTTGCAATTCGCCGATGTCCGAGAAGGTTTCCAGTTGAATGAAGTCCACGCCCGCGTCGATCAGCACACCAATCTGTTCGGCGAAGGCTTCTTCGATGTCGTCGCTTTTGCCGGGAAGGAGAATTTGTCCCGGCCCCAGACAGGGTCCCACGGCGCCGGCCACGAAGACCGAGTCTCCGGCTGCTTCGCGGGCCAGTTTGACCGCAGCCCGATTGAGGGACTCGACCTCTGCGGACAGACCATGGCCGGACAGTTTGATTCGATTCGCGCCGAAGGTGTTTGTCTCAATGACATCTGCGCCAGCCTTCACATATTCTTCATGAATCCCGCGGATCAGTTCTGGGGCCCTGATGCTGAGTTCGTCAAAACATGTGTTGATGAACACACCCCGCCCGTAAATCATCGTTCCCATGGCGCCGTCAAAGACCAGAGGGCGTTCATTGATTGCTTCTAAAATAGTCTTCATAAGACATTCACCTGTATGGCAGCGTTCTGTGCGGCGCAAATCATGCCTTTGGCTCCCGGCGCAGTAAAGGTTTTTTCCGGGCGGGGCGAGCGCCCGGAAAGAACCCTCCGACTTGGAATAAGGCTTATCGGGAAGGGACCCCGTACAGAGTGACGGTCAGCGTGTCGCCGGCTGGAATCACAAGGTGGGGTGTGAACTCGATTTGCCCGGTGTCGTTGATCCGAAATGGGATTTCTTTTTCGTTCAACGTCACGATCATTCTTGAATATCCCGGTGTTTCGCGACCGGCTGCATTGGGATCGGTGAGCAGGATGGGGATCGTTAATGTCTGGAGGGGTAACTGTCCCCACCTTACGGCGATGGTGTTTTTCTGAAGATCCTTTGCGGGGACTTCCTGTGACAGGGTTCCCCATGCTTCGGCGGCTGTGAAGGGCCCTCGGAAATTTTCGGGTGAGATCCTGGGCGTAAAGCCCAAGCGCTTTTTCGGGCCATGATATTCGAAACCGCTCAATGCCGTGAGCATCCCCCAGCTCGCCATGGCGCGCGAATAGTGATCGCCACATTCGATTTCATTGAAGGGATTGCGTTTGGCCGGGTCGTAGCGTTCGTGAATGGCGCGACAAATGGCCAGCGCTTCATCCGTCATGCCTTCCCACGCCATGTGTGAAGCGACCTGATATTCGATCCCTGTCCAGATCTCATTGCGATAGCGGGTCGATTGGTCGCCTAAATGCATACTCTTCGGCCACGTGCAGGTGAATAATCCGCCTTCGCCGTAATGAGCGAACCAGCGTTCGGGCTTGTGTCTTTCGTTTTGTGGCTGCACATCCGGGGCCCAGTTGTATTTCCAAATGGCCTTCAGGGCCGACCGAACCTGATCCCGTGGATAGATGTCGCTCAATCCGACCTGGCGCGCCCAGCTGTCGCCAAATAATTGATCGGACAAACATCCGTCGCCGTGTTGCCATTGGGGATGTTCCTTCAGATCGACAATCTGCTCAAAGTATTCGCCGTTGAACATTTCCTTCGATGCCCGCGCCCGGCCCATCTCGAACAATGCCCGACATTCGCCGGAATAGGCGTCGTCGCCCGTTTCGAGCGCCATCTGCTCCGCCGCCCGCAGGGCCGCCAGGTACAGGGAATTCATCATCGGGTTCGGGCCGTAGTAGTCGATGTCGTAGGTGTTGTGTTGTTGCCCTTCGATCATCCCATCCCGCGCGCCGTCTTCGGTGTCTTTTTCAATGAGGAAGTTCATCACGCGCTGGATGAACGGCCAGTTGCGCATGAGGAATTCATCGTTCGGTGAGATTTGATGTTCACGATAGCATTTCAATATGGTCCCCGCCTGACCGTCGGCGGCCCAATTGCCCCAATCCTTACCGCGGAAACGCACCATGCCGGTTTCTTCGACCAATCCCTCTTCGGGATTCAAATCCTGCATTTCCCGAACGGAGCGTTCCAGTCGCGGGAACAGGCGCGCCAGGGCGTGTTCATAATTCCAGACGTGAGAGCATGTCCCATGACAGCAGCCCACGCCTTCCCAGGCCCAGAACCGGCCGTTGCGCCACCACTGACAGGTTTCCGTCGCCAGGATGGAAACGGTGGAATACACGCGGTCCAGCAGCCAGTGGGGGAGCGTCGAGTCATAGGCGGTTTCATGCCAGCGGGCCGTTTCGACGGACAGGCGCTCAAAGTTCCACGCCACATATTGAGCCACCGCGGCGGCGGAGTCGAAATGTCTCGAATAATGCTGTTCCTGTCCCTGCTCCCGATTGGGGAAGTTCCAGGTCAAGACGAAGTCGATGGTTTTTTCTTCGCCCGCCTCCAGCATCACCTGGCGGCCGATGGCGCCGGCGGCTTCCGAGCCGAATTCGATTTGCACGTCGCCTTCCAGCGCTGGGTCCAGAGGCCCGCTCAGGACTTGGGGAGACATGACCGAGGGGACTGTCACGCCGCCGATGACCTCATCGGCGGGCGCGTTCAGGACGGATAAGGCGGCCGTTCCATAATCGGGCTGTTTCGTGAATCCGCCATCCGCTGATTGACGCGGCGAATCCGCAAACTCGATCTGGTCAATGTTGATATGGCCCCATCCGTCGGTCCGGTTATCCACAATTTCGAGTCGGGCCTTTTGGCCGATCAGATCCTGAACCATCCAACTCCGCCATTTCAGGGTTTCGGCGGATTCACCGCGGGCCGTCCGAACGGCTTTGCCCTCGATCAGGAGGTTGATGCAGGTCGCGCCTTCGTAGTTGCCGCCGCCGATCAGGAATCGGATGAAGGGGCGCTGGATTTCAAATTCCTGTGACGTGAGTTTGCCTTGAGACAAATCCTTGTTGCGGAAGGTGTTGACGAGTCCTTCGCCCAGGAAGCCCGTGACGGTCTGCTGTGACGCGAGGGTTCCCGTGGCCGGGCGATCGCCGAAGGCGTCTCCCGTCACGGTCCATCCTTCATAGTCGCCGCCTTCGAAGTCCTCAAATACGGTCGGCGGTTCCGCGGGGGTGGGGGATTGGATTTGTTCGGCGGCGAATTGCAACATGGCCGGGCGGTCATCTTTCGCCTGGACCAGGCGGTTGACGCGCGCGCCCAGCCAGGTGTCGTCGCTGTGCAGCATCACTGGATTCTGGAACCACCCGGCAATGGTGGCCTGCGCCCATCCATCCGTCTTGTTTTTGACGCGAAACCGCATGATGGTGGCGGGCAGGGCCGAGTCCTCTTCATTCAAGGGAATGAAGGGGCTGAAGGCGGTCAGTTCCACTTCGATGGGGAAGTCGCTGGTCTGGTCCTCATATTTGACGAAGGCCATGGGGTATTCGCCGGCGAACATCGTATCGGGGAAGTCTTCCGCGCCCAGCCGGCGTCCGACGGCTTCTTCGACCGTCCGCGCTCCAATGGCGAAGGTGTGAGCGACGCGCTGATTCGGGACGCGCCCGAGGCGATAATTGTCCGCGCCATATCCGGTGAAGACATGGCGTCCGAAGATTTCCCATTCGGCCAGGGAACCGTCGGCGGTCAGATATAACTGGCCCGCCGCCACGCCGCCAATGGGCATTCCGATGGAAGCGTTGTCGCGCGCTTTGTGCCAGGTCCGTTCGCCTGGATCGTCGAGGGCCTCGACCCATTCGCGATCCAGTTTTTTGTTAGCCGGGACATGGTGATCGATTCCCTTGGCGGGCTCCATGGGGGGAATCGCTCCGGAGGCGGTGTCATAGAAGAAAGAGACGCCCCGATAGCGAGCCGGTGTGCGATTCGCTTCGCCATGTTCGATGCCCGCTTCGATGTGGGAGGCGTAGGGGACCGGATCTGTCAGATGCCAGCGATAGGCGGCGGCATACGGCGTGTCGCCCTGACGATAGACCGGAAAGCCATGGAGGGGCAGCGCGGCCGCTTGGACGAGTCGTCCCGGTGTGGCATACCAGCCGCAATTGAAATAATCCTCGGAGCCGGTTCCGTGAATCATGATTTCGCCGTCCACGAAGAAACGGTCATCCCCTTCCAGCCAGCGCGGCAGCTTTGCCTCGTCCTCGCCGTCGGTGGCCAGATAGACGCCGGCGAAATGTCCCCGGCCGTTGGAACGAATGAGGAAGGGGAAATGCACGTCCGGTTGAGTGGGCAGGGCTTCGTTATAGACCGCATGGCCGTAGAGCAATTCTGCCGAGGGGTTGTCAAGGGGCTGCAGGACGACCTTGACGGTTGAGCGCATGGCTTTGGACGTTTCGATTTCCATTCGCGCCGAGGCGAAGTAGGGCATGGGGTGGAAGTTATACCACCCCGAATCCGTGGCGCCGACCATCAGCGACTGAAGCGGCTCGGGTTCATAAGCCTGAGCGAAGAACATGGCGATGGGCGCATCGACCGCTGGCTTCGCCGCTCCATCCCAATAGATGCGGATTCGGGAATCATCCATCAAGGGTCGTTCGCCTTCGGCCACCGATAAATAAATGCCGCGAATCATGTGCGCGCCCGTTGGCAGAGCGGTCGCGCGATTTTTTTCATTTCGGTCCGCATCGGGAGAAAAAGAAACCTCAATGATCTGCTTCGATGGCGCCAGCAGCCGGTTTAAATCGCCGGGATGGGTCCACACGTCCACGGCTCGCTCCAGCGAGGCCCGGACCTCGGGCGACGGTTCGGCCTCAAAAGGCGCCACGCCTTCATCGGAAGGGAAGCGGCTGTAGGTGATCTGATAAAACCGCACGGCGTCGCCCTCGACGACAATCTTGCAGCCCTTGCGGAAGGCGATGGGCGCGTAACAATAGAATCCGCCGATCGCTTCGCCCACCAGCGGTTTGGGGAAGGCCGGCAGCCGACCGGCGAAGAGGTCTTCGATCGGCGCTTTGAGGCAGGGTGTTTCTTCGCCGTCGATATAGATCAGGATGTTTTCGCCCTGTCGGGCCAGCAGGCCGTCCTGTTTCCATTCCGAGTGGGTCATCCAGATCCGATGGATCGCGCCGGGGCCGTCGATGTCCGCGAGGACGCTGTTTCCGTCTTCCAGTCGCAGTTTGGAATAGGTCCCGTTGAATCCGTCATTGTTCCCCCCCGTGCGGTCATAGCTGCTGAACATGCGACACTCCACACCGGGCCGGGCCAGGGGCAGCCAGTCCAATCGGACCAATTCCTCCACGGAGCCCGTCGGGCGCCAGTTTTTCGGTGTCTCTCCCCGGACGGCAGGATTCGAAAGGATTCCAATCATCAGACCAACAACAAACAAAAGCATTGCTCGACGAGACATTGCGAATTCTCCTTGGATGTGGGTGATACTTCCCTGAATATCAGAAACGAACGGGGCGAGGCGCCATGGGCGTCTCGCCCATGCTGTCGTCCCAGGCCGTGGACGGCGCCGTCACGATTATTTGCTTGCTGCGCCGCAAAAATCCCGCCGGCGCCTCATCTTCTAATCCATGAACCCGGGGTTTCGCTCCCGTTGGTCGCTCCACCCCGGGCTTGTATCAAACGCCCCTTTCGGGGCTTTGCGGATGGTTGCATCCTGGGCAACCGGCTTGTTTGGAAAACGGCGTCGCCTCCCGACATCTACATGGGCACTATGCCTGTGTTCCATAAGGCGCCTCGTCGTCATTTTCATCATTAGGTGTGTCCATTGAAATAATATGGGAAACGCGTCTGACAAAAATGAAAATGTTTGTGCGCCGCCGCCCTCGGCTGTGCTCATCCGCGAGCGTTTTTGACAATGTCCACGGCTTCGCGGGCGTTTCTGGTGATGCTGGCCCAATCATGATCGGCGATGGCGTCGCGCTTGGCGATCCAGGAACCACCGATGGCCAGAACGTGTTTGGATCCCAGATAGGATTCCAGGTTCTGCGCGTTGACGCCGCCCAGGGGCATGAACTGAAGGCCCAGGTGGGCATACGGCGCGGCCACCGCGTCCAGATACTTCAGCCCGCCCATCGGTTCGGCCGGAAAAAATTTAAGAACTTTGCAATCCATTTCCACCGCCATCTCAATTTCCGACGGGGTCGCTACACCGGGCGAAAAGGCCAGACCGCATTCGTTCGCCGTTTTTACCACCCGGGGATTCAGACCGGGCGCCACGCCAAACGCCGCGCCCGCTTCCGAGACTTCCCGAACCTGATCGGGCGTCAGGATTGTCCCGATGCCCGCCGTCATTTCCGGAACCTGGGCCTTGATGGCCTTGAGGGCGCCGACCGCCGCCGGCGTGCGCAAGGTCAGTTCCATTACATTCACGCCACCGTCCAGTAGCGCATGGGCCAGTGGGACACCATCTTCCACTCGGTCAATGACCAGGACGGCGATGACGCCGCATTGGCGAATTTGTTCTTTCAATTCATTGGACAGAGCACTCATTTTCCCACTCCTTGTATGATAGCCTCTCAAACGTGGCATTACCGACTCTCAGTCGGCAATGGCAAATCGGGGCGCAGGTCCTGTATCCTGGCCAGCAATTCTCGGCGTCGATAGGGCTTGATGATCAGCGCAAAGGCTGTTTCCAATTCCAATTCCTTCAAGACGTCCCGCTCCGAAAAGCCCGTCGCCACCAGAATCGGGACATCCGGTCGAATGGCGCGAATCTTTCGGAAGAC
>JADFCT010000221.1 GCA_017161665.1 Candidatus Sumerlaeota bacterium | reverse complement strand
TTCGCGAGCCTTATTGAAGGTTTCCCGTCCAAACCAGCAGATTCCGGAAGAACTGGGCGTACCAGAGGCCCACTTCAATGAAATCGTCGCCGACCGTCTGACACAGCCGCGTCTCGCCCCAGTCCACAAATCCGCCCACCCAGTGGGGAGCCACATCCGTGGCCAGGGCCGCCGTGCGTCCCGCGCCATAGCGTCCCACCACCAGCAGCGGCTCCTCATCGGTCGGATAAAAATTAAAGCCGCCACTCCCGCAACACCCATCCGATCCACAACAGGCCGCCTTGGTGACGTGAAAGGCCTGGGTCGTTAAAATCGTTTCCGTTCCCGGTTTGGCCTGGAAGCGATTCCGCCCCCCGATGCCGGGGGGCTCATCAAAGGGCAGACCCAATAAAATTTCATGGAGTCCCGTCTTTTTGATCAAACAGGGTTGCGCATAGTTGACCCGGTCGTCCCCCTCGCCCATCACCACCGGCAACGCCTCGGCCAAGGGCGACTGGTGATATTCGCCGATACGCCCATGGAAGCTCTCCCACCCGCCGATCATCAACAAACCGGCCCCGGCGTGGACGCGATCCACGATGTGGCGCATCTGACGCTCCGTCCAGTTGGCCGCGGGATAATCACTCAACACATACAGGGCAACGTCGCGTTCCTCAAAGTCCTCCGGCGGCCGCGCGTCACTGGGAATATAGTCATAGTCGATGCCATAATGTGTCATAATACCGGCCAAATAAATGGCGGGTCCATCGAATCGTGTGTCTCCCAGGTAACAGACCTTTTGACCGCTCATGAAAGGCGCTCCTTATTCGGCGAATAAACCATGGTACACTTTCGAGTCATAGAGATGAAAATCCACATGCCGCAGGTACTCAATGGGGGCTGACTTTTTCAATGTCTCCACCATGATGGCCACCTGACGCTGGCTTTCATAGGCCGCCACCCCCGCCATTTTCTTTTCGCGAATGGATTCGGGGAAGATGATCTGAATCTGCGGCGGCTCGGGGAAATCACAATACACCGCAAATTCATAGACGCTCGGAATCTCGGCGATGGGCGGCCCCAGTTCCGGCCAAATCTCCCCTTGGGCGTGGAACAGGCTGATCAGCACTTCCTGATTCGTGATCTTGTGGTCGGGATGCAAATCCGCGCGGGTGGGCATTAGAATCCGGGTGGGCCGCACCGTGCGCAAGATCGAGGTAAATGCGTTCTGAAGTCCCGTGTACCCCAGAATGTGCGTCTTATCCGTCTGCGCAATCCGGCGCCGCCCGGTGAAGTTCGATAAATCACAATCCGGAAAATTCAGAAAATGAATATTCTCAGCGGACACGCCCAAATGCCGAAACGAAGCAATCGTCTCCCGACGGCGCACATCGGCAATGGTAAACCGCGTTTCCTCGTCGCAATAGCCCATGCTGCCGTCTGTCGTGACGACCGCATGAGTGTCCACGCCCAGGTCCGCCGCCATGGCCACGGTCATGCCGGCGCCGAAGACCGTATCATCATCGTGGGGCGAGACGAACAGCCATCGCTCCTCGTCGCCCCGCCAATGGTCAAAGACTTCGGCCACATCGGTGGCGCGCGTAATTTTGGAATCCTCACGGATCGCGTACTGATACGTTTCCGCCATGTCTCTGCCTTTCCTGTCGTGTTTACAACTTCGCGATAATCGCGTCCGTCACCTCTTCCGTGGAAGCCGCGCCCTGTGCGATCGCCTCCGGTCCCCCACGCAATCCCGCCATGTCATAGGAGCGCACCTTGCCTTCGGCCACCACATGGGCAATCGCTTTGCGAATCCGGTCGCCCTTGTCCCCTTCGCCCACATGATCCAGCATCATGCACGCCGACAGGATCATGGCGATGGGATTGACAATGGACGGCTCCAGCGTCTCATACTTCGGCGCCGAACCATGGGTCGGCTCAAACACCGCCACCTCCGGACCGATATTGGCCGAACAGGCGAAGCCCAATCCGCCGACCAAACCGGCAAAACCGTCTGAGATGATGTCGGCGAACATATTCCCCCCCACCACCACACCATAGTCCTGGGGATTCTTCGACAGCCACATCATCATGGCGTCGATATTCGTATCCCACAATTCAATCCCCGGATATTCCCGGGCCATTTGCAGGCCCTCTTCCAGCATCATGCCCGACGTCTCGCGAATGACATTCGGTTTTTCACAAACCGTCACCGACCGGAACCCTTGTTTTTGGGCGTACTCGAAAGCGGCCCGCAAGATGCGCCGACAGGCGTTGCGGCTGAAAATCCGGCACGATACCGCCAGATCCGCTCCCGGCACATCGGCATACGCCTGCATCTTGGGATGCGTTTCCAAAGCGGCGCGAACTGCCGCCGGCGGATTCGTCCATTCCACCCCCGAATACAACCCTTCCGTATTCTGACGGAAAATCACGGCATTGACCGGCGGCTCCACGATGGCGCCCGTCGGACCCCGCCGGACAAAATTCAACGGATTGCCGGGAAAGGACACACAGGGACGGATACAGATGTCCAGATTGAACAACTGGCGCATCCGAACAATGGGGCTGTAGTACGTGAGATCCTGACCCTGCAACTCCGGCGCCAGCTCGGCCAGCGCCGCCGGCTTCGGTTTCGAGGTAATGGCCCCGAAAAGTCCCAGTTTGTGCTCCCGCAACAGATCGATCGTCCGATCCGGCAGAGGATTGCCCTCGCTCATCCAGAAATCCCAGCCAATATCTCCATGGACATAATCCGCATCAAAATCCACCGCGTCCAGAACGCGAATCGCCTCCGGCAGAACCACTTTGCCGATACCGTCTCCCGGCATGGATACTACTGTACGCTTGATCATAATCAACTCATTCCCTAACTTGAATATCAACTTCGTGCCATGATCGAACCCGCAGAGTCACGGCGTCCTTTCGGCGCATGAAAAATGGGATAATAAGATTTTCCGCCGAAGGGAGCAAGCGTTTTGATTGCGTCGGCCCGAGCCGATGCGCTAGGCTCTGTCTGATTTTGATACGGCATCTTTTTTCCCATGGAATATACACGTCATGGAGGCGATCCATGTTTCGGCACCATACGCTTTGGCTGATCGCGCTGTTCACCCTTGGATTCACCGTCGCCTGCGCTCCCACACGAAAAATCACCTCCGTCTCTGACGATGACGCCGCTTCGCCGATTGTCGTCTATGAAGCCAGCGCGTCGGGATCAACGCCGTCCTTGACGCTCCACCCTCCAACGCCGCTGTTTGGGACGCCGGGCCTTGAGGCGGCGCCCATCCAGACGGCCGGAATCGATCCCTTTACTCCCTCCGGCGACGGTTCAACGACAGCCCCCATCGAAAGCCTGTTTGGCGATCCATCCACCACTTCCGGCGCGAACGCGTCTGTCGCGCGGGCCCCGCGCTCCGATCTCGAACGCGGCCAGACCTACGCGCGTCGGGGCGCCTATGACAAAGCCGAACCGTACCTGTGGCGGGCCGTCCAGCGGGAACCCGAAAACCTGGAGGCGTGGCAGTGGCTTATCCAGGCCCTGATGGAAACAGAGCAATACACCGTCGCCGATCAGGCCTTGACCGTGGCCACTCAAATCGATCCCGACAATATGGAGATGATTCTGGATCGCGCGCGAGTCCGCTGGGCCATGCGACACGAAGAGGAAGCCGTGGGCTTCCTGAACCAATGCAAGGCCCTGGCCCCGGACGATCAACAGGTTCTCGCAGAGATGAGTGGGCTGTTTTTGGAGATGAAGCGGTACGATTCGACGCTCGACATCTATGAACGCATGATGAACCTCGATCCCCAATCCCCGGACAACCGGCGCCATATTGCGGAATTGACGGACGTCTTTTGCCGGGTGGCCGCCGAAATTCTCGACACCGAACACAGCGACCGCGTGATTCCCCTGAGTGAAAAAATCCTGACGCTCAATCCCGATTCGGTCGAAGCCCGGCGCCTCATCGCCCAAGCGCATGAAAAAGCCGGACGGTGGGAAGAGGCCCTGGACTACTATCGCAAGGTCACCGATCTGGCCCCCGACCAACCGCGGTATCGGATCGATCTGGGACGGATCCATGAAAAACTCGGCCAACATGAATGGGCGCGACAGGCCTATCAGGACGCCATTACCTTCGATTCTCAAAATCTGGTGGGGCTTTTCTATCTGGCCAGTGTGTTGGAGCGAATGGAAAAGGGCAATGTGGCCCAGACACTTTACGACAAAGCCGCCGGGCTGGCGCCCAGGAATTTCGACGAGCGCGTCTGTCAGGGACAGGCTTTGCTGGCCACCGAACAGCCCTATGAAGCCCTGGATGTCTTCCGCCGCTGTGTTCGTGAAAATCCAACCGACGCCAACGCTCATGCCGGACTGGGGCAGGCGCGCTATAAAACCGGCGACACCGAAGGCGCGGACAAGGCCCTCCTGAAAGCCATCGAACTGGACCCCCAACTGCCTCACGCCCACTACACCATGGGACTCGTCGCCATGGGGCGCGGCGACACCGCGCGAGCCGAGGCCTCCCTCCAAACCCTTCAGCAACTGGATGTGGACCTGGCCGCAACCTTGCGCGCCGCCATCAAATCGTATGAGCGCGCCCGTTCGGAGTTATAGCGCCGGCGCCGGCGCCACACAGAACCAATCGACATGGTTAAGAGCGAACGAACATGACAGGAACCAAGGCATTCGTAGAAGTCGCGTCCATCCTGGGCTTGGCCACCTTGACCGGAATCATCGGGCAGAAATTACGGCAACCCTTGATCATCATGTTTCTGGCAACGGGCATTCTGGCCGGGCCGTCTGTGCTTGGAATCATCCACAGCTATGAACAGATTGAACTTCTGGCCCACATCGGCATAGCCCTTCTGCTGTTTATCGTCGGACTCAAACTCGATCTGCATCTGATTCGAACCACCGGTCCCGTCGCCCTGGCGACCGGCCTTGGGCAGATCGTGTTCACGTCGCTGATCGGCTTTGGCATAGCCGTCGCCATGGGCATGTCATCTCTCAGCGCCGCCTATGTCGCGGTGGCGCTGACCTTTTCCAGCACCATTATCATCGTCAAACTCCTGTCGGACAAAAAAGAAATCGACTCGCTGCATGGACAGATCGCCCTGGGATTTCTGATCGTACAGGATATCGCCGCCATTCTGGCGCTTGTGGCGCTGACGACGGTGGGGGCCTCTGTCAGCGGCGAGGAGTCCGGGGCTTCTGCCTTTCTGCTGATTGGCGCGAAAGGCGTCGGACTGTTGGGCGCCGTCGCGCTGCTGATGAAATTTGTCATCCCCTACCTGACCCAGCGTCTGGCCCATTCCCTGGAACTGTTGACGCTTTTCGCCATTACCTGGGCGGTCGTTCTGGGGGCGGTCAGCGAACTCCTGGGCTTCAGCAAAGAGGTCGGCGCCTTTCTCGCCGGCGTCTCCCTGGCCTCGACGGCTTTCAGAGATTCCATTGGGGCGCGGCTCACCAGCCTTCGGGACTTTCTCCTGCTGTTTTTCTTCATTGATCTTGGCGCGCGACTGGACTGGTCCATGGTCGGCTCGCAGTTGGGCGCCTCACTGGTGTTCTCCATTTTCGTGCTCATTGGCAATCCGCTGATTGTACTGATCATCATGGGCCTGATGGGTTATCGGCGTCGCACCAGTTTCCTCGCGGGCCTCACTGTCGCGCAAATCAGTGAATTTTCACTGATCGTCGCCGCGCTGGGGTTGAGTATCGGCCACATCAGCGAAGAGACGATGGGCTTGATCACGCTGGTGGGCGTGGTGACCATCTTTTTGTCCACCTATATGATCCTCTATTCCTACGCGCTCTATAACTTTCTGTCATCGCCTCTGAAGATTTTTGAAAAACGAAATCCTTACCGCGAGGCCGCCATCGACACACTGGGCGAAACGGCAGGGGTGGACGTCATTCTGGTCGGATTGGGGAATTATGGCAGTGGCTTGATGGACCACTTGCTCCGACGAAAGAAGACCATCGTGGGGATCGATTTCGATCCCAGCGCGCTGGAAAAATGGCGCCAGCGAGGCGTGCCGGTCCTTTACGGCGATATGGCGGACCCGGAGATGACGGAACAGTTGCCGCTGAAAAAGGCGCGATGGGTGATCAGCGCCGTCCGCTCCAAAGAGATGAACCTGGCCCTGATTCAAAATCTCAAGAAAGACGGTTATACCGGCAAGGTGGCCCTGACGGCGACCAGCAACCAGGAAGCGGCGCTATACGAAAACGCCGGCGCCACTCTGGCGTTTCGCCCCTCCAGGGATGCGACGGAGCAAGCGGCCGACGCGTTGACTTACGCCATGGATTTCCTGCCGGAAAACGTTGACTGGCCCGTCTCTTTTCTCGAATTGCGCATCCGATCGGATGCCGCGGCGGCCGGGCAGACCCTGCGCGAACTCCCGCTGTCGGCGTCGGGAATCTCCGTGCTGGCCGTCAGTCGGGGAGGACGCATGTCTTACGAGCCGAAGCCGGATTTCAGGATTTTCCCGGC
>JADFCT010000220.1 GCA_017161665.1 Candidatus Sumerlaeota bacterium | reverse complement strand
CGCCCTTCATGCCAATAAAATAGATCTTGTCATCCGCCGCCACAGGGGAGGCGCGGAAGATAGCCGGTCCGCCAATCTTTTCCGACCAGATGATTCTTCCAGATTGAGGATCGAGGCAAGTCATCGTCTTTCGATCCCCTTCCAAGGCATAAAAGCGCCCACGATAATATAACGGTGTGCAGACATCGGGAGTCAGGTTGCGATCGTCGAGACGCCACTTAACGGCGTCTTCGGTCAGAGACCCTTTTTGATTGGCGTCCATAGCGAACAGCCACTGCCCGCGAGGGGCGCCGGCCAGAACCAGACCCTCGCCAACGCCCACCGAAGCGATCAGACGCCACTTGTCTTCATGGGTAGGATTGTAACAGTATCGCCATATTTCGGCGCCGGTGTCCAGACGATGAGCGGTCAGGTGATCCCCACCATAGACTAACAGGCGCTGGCCTTCGTTTGTTAGAACAGGGATGGCCGACACATACGATTCAAAAGACTCGCCAACGGAAGGAAGCAGGCGTTTCTGCATCCATACGTTTTCACCCGTTTGGGGATCCAGACACAGAATAAAGGGATAAACCTGCTCCACCGGAACCTTGGGCGTATGACGGTAAAAGTCAGTCCCTCGCAAAACAACGATATAGATTTTGCCGTCGATCATCATCGGGCTGGAACTGTAGCCGAATTGAAAGGTTAGCGTGCTGTATTCTTTTTCCAGATGACGACGCCAGAGAATATCCCCGTCCATCGACACCCCGACCGTCGCGCCGGAGCCAAAACTGAAGCAAACCATTTTGCCGTCTGTTGTGGCCGAGGGCGAACACATGTCATTGTTCGGGAGTTCCTTTTCCGTCAGACCCAGCGTTTTCTTCCATAACACCTTTCCCGTGTAGAGGTCCACACACAGGCCGACATATTCCGTGTCATTATTCGCCATGGATGAAATGAATACCCGATCCCCCCAAACGATGGGGGTCCCCGAACCGGATCCCGGCAGATCAGTCACCCAGGCGATGTTTTCTCCGCCGGTCCTGTCTGAGTTGACGGTCCACGTGTCGGGCAGATTGGACGCTGTGGTTGAGCCATCAAAATTCGGTCCTCGCCAGTTGGGCCAGTTCTGGGCCGAGGCGGACAGGCCCCATGATAAAAAGATGGCCACCAGAGCGCTCCCAATGGGGCGCAGGAATCGTTTTCGGTTCGTTGTCGGTATCATGTGCATCCGTCATCTCCAAATCATGGGTATGGATAGTCCTGCCAAGGCAGCGATTGTACATCTGTTCCGATCCAGCGAATCAAGCGCTTTCGATTTCCCGCAGGTCTTTTTGCCTTTGGTTCTCGATCATACAAACAAGACAGCCTCAGAGAAATCATGAAACGCTGCTTCCGGCGGGGACACAAAAAAAAAGGCGGTTGTTGAGCGCCGATGATGAGGCCCCAAAAAATCTCAGTTTTAGCACGAGAATGTAGTCATCTACAGATCAGGCGAAGCTTATCCCACGTCTAAAGCCAATGGTTTGCGTCAGGTCGTTACGGGCAGCAGCCGTTCTTCAGTGAAAAGCGCCCGTGCTCCTTTTTGATCACTTGCTGTGACCATTGTGACATGATGGAGGCGCCTCTTTTGTTGAAACCAAAAAAAAGAACTCCCCGCTCCCCACGGCCTGTCAAAGACCTTGGGAACGGGGAACTCTTTCCTGTGAGGGGGGTACTGAAAAAGCCTTAGCCGATGGCGCTTTCGCCGGTTTCGCCGGTGCGGATGCGATAGCACGCGCCAAGGTCGAGAACGAAAATCTTCCCATCGCCGATCTTGCCAGTGCGGGCGCCCGTCATGATGGCATCTACGGTCGGCTTCACAAATTCGTCATTGACGGCGATTTCAATCCGGATCTTCTTGAGCAAATTCACCTCAATGTCGGAGCCACGATAACTTTCATGGAAGCCCATCTGCTGCCCGCATCCCAGGGCATTGGTCACAGACATCTTGCGAATCTGGGCGTCAAACAACGCCTTCTTGACAGCGTTGAGTTTGTGGGGCTGTATGTAGGTAACGATCAGTTTCATCTTCTCTCTTCTCCTTGGTTTGGTAGGCCCTTGACGGGCATTGGTCATCTCATCCCCAGCCACCATGGGTCATGCGCGGAATTGAATCAGTCGGTTGTGAAAATCTGGAAACCACCATAGGATTCCATACCGTGTTCGCCAATGTCCAGACCCATGAGTTCCTCGTCTTCGCTGACCCGGATACCGAGCGTCAGTTTGAGAATCAGAACCAGGATGAAGGCGAATGTGAAACTGAAAGCCCCAACGGCCAGTACGCCGGTGAGCTGAACCATGAAACTGGCGCCGTCGCCAAAGATACCCGTGGCCAAGGTGCCCCAGATTCCGCAGACCAGGTGGACTGACGTCGCGCCCACGGGATCATCCAAGCGGCATCTGTCGAAAAAGAAGACAGCAAACACAACCAGCACGCCAGCGATTGCGCCGATGAGGACGGATTCCATGGGAGTCGTGATATCGGCATTCGCCGTCACACCTACGAGACCAGCCAGGGAACCGTTGAGAACCATGGACAGGTCCGGTTTCTTTTGAATGATCCAAGAGGTCAACATGGCGCCCGCCACACCAGCCGCTGCGCCGAGGGATGTGGTCACGCAAACCAGTGAGACACCGGCAGGATCCGCATTCAGGACGGAGCCGCCGTTGAATCCATACCAGCCGAACCAGAGCAGAAAAACGCCCAGGGTGGCCAGAGGCATACTGTGGCCCGGGATGGCCTTGCTGGTACCGTTGACATATTTGCCTCTACGCGGTCCGAGCAAGATAATGGCCGCCAGAGCGCCCCAACCGCCAACTGAGTGAACCGCCGTGGAGCCGGCAAAATCGTGCCAGACGCCATCGCCGATCTGAGAGAGCCAGCCGCCGCCCCAAATCCAATGACCAGTGATCGGATAAGCCACAGCGACATAAACAACGGAAAAAAGCAGAAAACTATGCAACTTGACACGTTCGGCCACAGCCCCGGAAACGATGGTGGCCGCCGTGGCGGCGAACATGCCCTGGAACAGAAAGTCCGTCCAGTACGTATAATCGCCGTAGGCGCTGGTCAGGTCGTTTTCGCCGGGAGCGATACCAAAACCCGCCCAACCGAGGAAACCGCCGAATTTGCTTTCGCCGTACATCAGACTGAAGCCGACAATCGCATAGGTGAGGAGGCCGATGGCCACGATGGAAACGTTCTTGAACAGAATGTTCACGGTGTTTTTGGCTCGGGTCAGACCGGCTTCAAGCAGGGCAAAACCCGGATGCATGATGAAGACCAGGAAAGCGGCCAGAAGAATCCACAAATTGTTGACGGTGAACATGGCATCCGCCGCCGTCGGGGGAGGGGCTTCTTCCTGGGCCCAGGCGCTTGCCGTCGCCAGGGCGAGAAACAGTGGGGCTCCAATAAAGGACGATTTTACTTTCACGATACTTCCTCCGCTTTCACGAAAATGGGTAAAGGTCCTTCGTGGGGATCAACGAAACAGGGACCTGTATTTAACGCCTACTGTGCCTCCCTATACAGCAAAGGGTTTGCCAATCGAGAATCCCCACAAGAAAATATTTATAGATGCCTGAAATATATAGGTTTATGAGCGCATGATGGCAGTAGAAACACTGAAAGATTAAAAAAAGATCGAAACATTTATGAATCAATTATTCATTATGGATTCTTTCTTGTTCTTTTCTTTGATATTTGAGTCCCGTTGGTTTCAAGTGTCGATCGCGACGGCTATTCATGCTCAATTGTTCTATGAGAGTTACCCATGAGCGGCCTACTGCGCTCACAACAAATGATGAAAATGACGACGAGGCATGGCGCCGCTTTCTGAACCGGTCCGCGCCAAAGGCCCTTCCCATGGCCGCGTCTAAAAACCCTGGATACCCAAAACGCCAGACCTGCGCAGGGGGCCAATCTGTACTCCCCCAGGGCCCAATCGGACTGAGAAAAGGCCGCGGATTTGGGTTTATTATCTGGCGGGCCGTACGATAAGATGAAAATCTTCCAATTCAATCCGACGTTTGCGCCCTGATGAAGATGCCGACGGTTTGGGTTCGGGGGGGTGGGACAAAAACAGGCGCGCCGCTTTTCGAGGATGGCTTTAATGGCAAAGATCAATCGTGGGGACGTGGTCGAGTGTGTGATCGACGATTTGGCTTTTGGCGGCGCCGGTGTGGCCCGCGTGGACGGATATGTTTTGTTTGTCAAGGGCGCGGCGCCGGGGGATCGGGTTCGCGCGCACATATATAAGCGCAAAAGCAAACATGCCGAAGCAGAAGTCGTTGAAGTACTGGAGCCTTCGCCAGATCGGATTGCCCCCCCCTGCCCGCTGTTCGGGAGATGTGGGGGCTGCTCGTGGCAGCACGTCCGGTATGAGCGGCAATTGGTCGCAAAACAATCAATTGTCGAGCAATCCTTTGCCCACATTGCGGGGGTAAAGGATGTGACGGTCGAAACGATTGCGCCGTCGCCACTGCCACTGCGATATCGAAATAAAATGGACCTGACGTTCGGCTATTCTCCCGAGGGAGAGCGTACTCTGGGATTTCATCGCCCACGGGATTATAAACGGATTCTGGATGTGGACTCCTGTCTTCTCCAACCCGAGATTCTGGATCAGGCTGTGGCGGTGTGTCGTCAGTTTATGACGGACCATAACCTGAGCTGTTATGATCCCGTGACGCATGAAGGGCTCCTGCGACATCTGATGTTTCGCTACGCCGCTTGCAGCGGGGAGTTCCTGACGGTTCTGGCCAGCGCCACACCCGAAACGGGTAAAGAGCCACCCTATGCGGAACTGGCGGCCCGGCTTCGAGAGGCGTGTCCCGGAATGCGAGGCTTCACGTGGGGCGCCAATGACGCCGTGGCCGATGTGATGCGGATTGAAACAATTTTATATGAAGAAGGGGAAGGCTGGATCGAGGAACATCTGGGGGATGTGCGCTTCCGGGTTTCCGCTCAGTCCTTTTTCCAGGTCAATACACTGGCCGCGCGACTTTTATATGATGCAATTGCCCATGGATTGGACTTGGATGATTCTCAAGTGGTGTTGGACGCCTATTGCGGAACGGGCTCAATCGGAATCTATTGCGCCGCCCACGCCCAATCGGTCTGGGGGTTGGAACTGGTCAAAGAAGCGGTCTGGGATGCGCGATCCAATGCGGCGTTGAATGAACTGACCAACTGCCGATTCATCGCTGGGGATATTCGACAGACCCTGACACTGGCTCTGGATGGCATGGGCCGTCGACCAGATTGTGTCATTGTGGATCCGCCCCGGGGTGGCATGCACAAAAAAGCCCTGGGGGGGCTCTTGGCAATGGGCGCGCCCGCTTTCGTTTATGTGTCGTGCAACCCCACGACACTGGCCCGTGATGTGGGGGCGATTCTGGAAGAAGGGTACCAACTCAAGCGCGTTCAACCCGTCGATCTGTTTCCACAAACCTATCACGTGGAGACGGTCTGCCATTTTCAGCAGGCGCCTTAAATCCGAACGGGATTTTCCAAAAAATCCCAATCGACAAAAAAAACGCACGAGGCGCCAAAGCGATTTCGACGAATACGGACGGAGAGCATGACCGATTTTCCCCGAAGGTACCGCCATATCGACCTGGGCCGACGGGCGTATGCCGAAACGCTGAAAATCCAGATGGAGTGCGTGGCTCGGATGCGCGAACACCCGGGGCGCGTCTGGCTCATTACGGTGGAACACGACCCGTCCGTCATCACCTTGGGACGACGCGCCCGGCGGGAACATATCCTTGCCACGCCCGAACGACTCGCGGCCTCTGGCGTTGAAGTCTATGAATCCCGACGGGGTGGTGATGTGACCTGGCACGGGTGGGGCCAACTGGTTCTTTACGTGATCGCCGAACTCGATACACACTGTCATACGATCCGACAACATGTCCGAGCCCTCGAACAGGCCGTCATGGATACGCTGCGCGGGGACTACGGACTGGATGCCCAACGCCGCCAAGGGCTGACCGGGGTCTGGATCGGACCGGCCAAGATCTCCGCACTCGGCGTGGCGATCGATCACTGGATCGCGTACCACGGCCTGTCACTCAATGTCGCGCGGGGGCGGACCGGCGCCAACCTCATCGTGCCCTGTGGCTTGAACGGCCATCCAGTAACCGATCTGGAAACCCAATGTGGCCATCCGGTCCCGATGGATGAAATCAAAACCCGACTTCTCCAGTCCGCGATTAAAGCGTTTGAGTTAGCCCCCGGGGACGTCGGCGGAGACACAAATCCCATCAGATAAAAGACGCATTCCCGTGGACGTTTGAAGACCCATTCCGAGGGCGTCAAAAGAGAGGCGCCCTCCATCATTTTCTGAGGGCCAGCCAAGGCTCATAGTGAGGCCTTTGGGCCATAAGGCCATATATTGAAATCTTTTCCTTGACACACAGCCCCTGATTTCTTACGGTTTCCCTCCTTTCAACAAACGTGGCGCTATCGTCTAGTCTGGCCTAGGACGCCGCCCTCTCACGGCG
>JADFCT010000219.1 GCA_017161665.1 Candidatus Sumerlaeota bacterium | reverse complement strand
CTTGGTCCCAGGGCCTTGCCCTGGGCTGTTATGTGGCGCCCCTATCGGGGCTGAAAACAGGATACCCAAAGGGGATTTATTTATTTCCGAGAGCCTTATGGAAGGCATCTCAGTCAACGGCCAAAAAGGGTATTGGTTGCGCCATCTATTTCGCTGAGGGCGCCTGGGAAATGTGTCTTTCCGATACCGGGGCTTGAACGACAGGATGCCCAAAAAGGAATTATTGATTTCCGAGAGTCTAACGTTCATGTTCCAGCATGGGTTCGATGAGGTTGGCCAATTCTTCGCGAACCAGTTCGGCCGCTTCGCCTTCTTTGACTTTTCGGAGGCGGCTGAAACAGGATTCGAAATCCCGTCGGCGGGCGTAGGGCAGGCCCGCCACGCGTCCGCGCACATTTTCTTTCCCCGCCAGGGCCAGCTGATCCCGGCGGGCGTGGGCCCGTTCACTGACTTCCTTGTGATGAATCAACGCGCGATCCAGCACGACCCAGGGAAACTGGGGATTGCGCATGGGACCGATGGTCAACAGGCGGCCGCCCAGACGCAGGCCCTGTATGGAGACTTTGGACAGGGCGTCGCCCTTGAGCCAGGCGGACAAGCCACCCATCGCGCCGCCAATCATGGCCCCCAGGGCAAAGGAAGCGCCCCCCACGGTCGCGTCAATCCCGCCGCCCACCAGCGCCCCGCTGAAGGCCCCGGCGCCGATCAACTGCGTTTTTTTCAGACCCAGCCGCAACCAGATGGTCTCGTCAAACAAGTCTTCGGTCAGAATATCCAGTTCGGTTTCCACCCGCTCAATCCGGGAATGTTGATACAGTCCCTCCACCTGATCGCGGGCCTTGCGTTCCATTTGGCGCAGCTCATTGCGATAGCGCTCTTCCAAATCGGGCCGATAGCGGTCCGGCCGGCCATTGTCGGGGATTTTTTTGTCCAGGACCAGCCCCAGTTGCCTTCCGATGGAATCGGCGATGATCTCCGCGCTCTGGCGTCGGCGACGCGCCCGTTCGGCGATCATGTTTTCGATGGCTTCGTCGAGGACGGGCCGCCAGTCCTCGCTGATTTCGCGGAAGGCGTTCAGGAGTTGGAGGCGGCGGGAATAATCGGCCTGATGGGCGTCGAAGACGCGGACGAGGCTGAAATACTGATCCAGGGCGGCGCGCCATTGTTTACAATAGTCTCGCTGACCGATCCGATTGATGATGGCCATGCGCGGTTGGCCGGTCCAGCGCAGGATTTCCATCTCCGCCTCGTATTCGGCGCTGAAAGGGCGGGAGCCGTCCACGACGTAGAGGATGCCGGCGCCATTCATAACCGGCCGCAGCAATTTGCATTCTTCCGGGAATTCCTGGGTCGGTTCAAATTGCTTCAAAAAATCCCGGATGATTTTGGGGCGGGACGAGGCGTCCTCTTCCCGTTGCTTGAGCCATTGTAGCGCGCGGCGGGCCTGTTCGAAGCCCGGCGTATCAATGAGGGTGAACAGATCGGCGCCGTCCACGCGCAGGGAGAACTCCCGGCATTCCAATGTGGTGCGCGCCTCGAGGGCGACGGCGACGGTATCGTCTTCCGCAAGGGTGGAAACGAGGCTGGACTTGCCTTTGTTCACATGGCCAACCACGGCGAATACGGGCTTGCTCATCCTCGAACGCCCCCTTCCATCCCCAGTGTGATCGTCCGCAACCACGGATCGCCCAAGGCGTTCATTTTCCGATCCCAATGGGCCAAATCCTGACTTTCCGGTTCCGCGAAGGCGCCGTCTTCATCCAGATCGACCGGAACCACCCAGATGGGCCGTTTTCGCCCGAGTCGTTCCCGAGCATCAGCCAGAAAGCGGCTCAGATCGCGCGTCGGCGGCTCCCAGGCCTGAACGAAGAGGGTCACCGTCACATCCGCCTTCGCCCCCTGGGCGGCGATGGCGGCCAGGGTTCTTTCGTCGTTTTCCAGTTCCAATCCCCCCGCCCGGTGAAGGACGCCGCCGTCCACGCCGAACCGTTCGCGAATCAAGGCCGCGGCCGCCTCCGCGGAGGGCGCGGTGTCCGCCCAGTCCACAAATAAATAAGTGCTCTCCGGCTGGCGCGAAATGGACTCCACGGTCTCGGGCTTCAGTTGCGTCGGCATGGCCGCGGCGCCGGTCTCCGGCTCGCCCTTTGATTCCACCAAAGGCTCGATCAGCCGCTCATACAACCGATCACATGAGGCGTGATCCAGGGCCACCTGGTCCAGCGCCCGGCTCAGGCGCCAGTCGGCCACCCACCAGGTGACTGCCCGTGGGACCAGTCCATAGGTCGCCATGGCCATAACCAGGTAGGGCCACCAGCCTCCCAGGGCCAGCAGGTTCGCCATCTCCTCGGTGGACAATCCCGCGCCGGCCCGCACGAAACGCGACTGGGTAATCAGGTCCAACGACGGAATCGTCCCCGGCGCCAGCCAGGCCCAGGGCGCCGCCAGCCACCGAATCAGGCGATGGAACGGCTCGGGCGCCACGTCCAGTGTCGTGCTCCACCCGAAAGCCAGATCCGAAAAGACGATTAATTGGAGGCAGCCCACCAGGGCGCCGATATTAAACGCCAGGGCAAAACACTGGGAAATGCGAAAGAGGGACCATAATCGCACGGACCCGTAGAGGCGGTCAAAGGCGGTGAAACGCTCCTGCGCCCGCTGAAGGGAATCGCGATAACTCCGCGGCAACAGCCGCGCCACCCCGCCCGCCAGTCGGGCCGGCGACAGGAGGCGCAGGATTTCCTGAAAGTCTTCGCCCCCGCCAAAGCGCAGCCACCGTCGGGGGGCCACCGCCATCCACCACAAAAACAAGAGAAAGACCTGAAAGACAACAAACACGCCCAACACATGGACCACATTGACCGGCTGGGAGCCGTCATAGGCGAACACCACGTTCGCCACACCGAAGCCGACCATCGCGCCCAGGGCGCTCAACGTCCAGGCCGAAAAACTCAGGGCCAGCGACGCCAGGCGGCCCGGCGTCTCGGCGGCGCGTTCGCGCATTTGGTCCAGCCACGCCAACAGCAGATCGCGGCGGCCCAGATTTTCCTGATCCAGTTCCAGCCCGATGGTCCGATCCCGATGCCGGAGCGCCTGTCGATCCAGCGCCTCGTCATCGGCCAGTTGGCACTCGAAATCAATCAAGTCCGCCAGGGTCAGTTTCCGTTTGCTCTTTGGCTCCATCGTTCCAACTTCGCAAAAGCGATACCCTTCCGCAGTCCGCGACCAGGCGACGACCGCTATGGGACTGAATGGTAGGGCGCCGCCCCGGTCCGTTTCCAGTTTCTTAATTGAAAAAAGACGCCGCGCCGTCCGATTTCCTTCCACGGCGGGGCGAGCGATTTCTCTTTCATTCCTGTTCCGGGAAGTTCAACATCCAAACCGTCATTGTTCAACAGCCGGGCCAGTGTCTCTCCGAGGATACCAGATCATGAAAAGGTTTCGCCGTCTGCTTATGCTTATTGCTCTTGCTCTTGTGTTGGCCTATGTGGCCGTTGTGGCGCTCATTTTCCTCCTTCAACGTCGGATCATCTATTTCCCCGATGACTTCAAGCCCATGACGAAAATGGTGGAACAGGCCGGGCTGCGATATTGGCCCGACTCCTCGGGCGACGGGTATGTGGGCTTTATCACGGATACACCGACAACGGAGTCTCGGGGACTCGTTATTGTTTTCCACGGAAACGCCGCCACAGCCTGGGGGCGGAGTTATTATTGCGACGCCCTGGTACCGCTGGGCTTTCGGGTTCTTCTCGCCGAATATCCCGGCTATGGCGGGCGGCCGGGGCCGATCAGCGAAGAACAGTTCGTTGTCGACGGCCAGCGTCTGGTTCGACAGGCCTTTCAGGAAATGGGCGGGCCCATCTATCTGTGGGGCGAATCGCTGGGCGCCGGCGTGGCCGCCGCCGTGGCCGCTGCCCTGGCCGACGAGAGCGAGCCCCCCCCCGTACAGGGATTGATTTTGCTCACGCCCTGGGACACGCTGGGCAATCTGGCGCAGTCCATGTACCCACTCCTTCCGGCGCGGTGGTTGCTGCGGGATCCCTATGACTCTGTCGCCAACGTCACGCAGGCCCAAGTCCCCACGGCCGTGTTGATCGCCGAAGACGATGAAATCATTCCCCCGCGATTCGGCCAATGCCTTTACGACACCCTTCCCCAACCCAAATATCGGCATGTCTTCCCAAAGGCCACCCACAACTTCTGGCCCTCTGATCCGTCGGAGCCATGGTGGCGCGACGTGATGACATTTGTTTCGGAACACCGATCCGAGTCGGCCCCATCACTCCGGCGGCGTGGCGGTGTTTGATATGCTGACTTTATCCAGGCCGGCGCCATTTTCCCGATAGCCGACGGTGAGCACGTGTTCACCGGCCGTCAGGTCATAGCGGGGCAACCGCACCCATTCCCAGAATCTAAAATTTGGGAATGACATCTTTATGACGGGCAGTCCTTTTTGGAACGTTGTCTGTCGCGTTCTGCGAGCCGGGCTCGGGTCATGCGTTCGCGCAGGCCGCCCTTGTTAAGGAAATCTTTTTCTAAACGACGGATCTGCTGATCGAGAAGGTAGCTGGTCACTTTGATCAGGCCGATGATGGCGTTGACGCAGATAAACGGGTCGGGATGCTCGACAGCCTTGCGGAAGGTTTCATAGTTGGCGCCTGGCGGATCGGTTGAGTTCTCGCAAGCGAGTGGTGTAGGGATGATCGCGGGACCATTCCTCGATGGCGTGGATGCGCAGGAAGTCGCGGTAGTCGGCGAGGAGTTCTTCCAGACTGGCGCGGGCGACGTTGGTGAGTTTGATTTCCATTTCGGTGGAGGCGGCGGAAGCCATGCTGCCTTCGATGATATTCTGTTTGCCGGAACGGGCGGCTTGAATCATCTGGTCGCGGGTGCGATCACGCCTGTCCAGGAAACGATCGCAGAAATGGACGGTGGCGTCATAGACAATCTCGGCCTTCTGGTATGAGAGCAATTTCGCATAGCCGCCATGGGGAGGGATGAATCCGTCAGGCATGGGAGGTTCCTTTCAAAGGACAGAAAAGACGAAAAGGACCAAAGACTGTCTGCCGGCGACGTCTTCGAGACCTTTGAGAATAGCGATCAAATACCGTTTTGCTGGCGACGTCTTCGACTCTGGCAGTCCTTTATGTCCTTTGGGTCTTTTGGGTCCCTTTTTATCCAATTGTCTTTCCCTTGAATCTGGAGATTCAAGCAATTCCTTATGGGTTTGATGATCAAACAGGCGCCAGAATCACGCCCTCGCCGGGGGGGATTGTGAATTCCGTTCCCACGTGGCCGGAGAAGATGTCTTTTCGGCGTTGGTCTGTTTTGAGCGTGTAGGGCGCCTTGGCGCCGGGCAGGTTGACAGCGACGAGCGCTTTCTCATATGTCCGCGTCCAGACATGGGTGTCGATGGATTGGCCCGGGCCGGAGGGCTGGCCGATTTTGATGTCATATTCGGGATACCAGTCATGGACATGACTGGTATTGTCGGCAAAGAGATAATAAAAGTCGCCCATAATCAGGGCATAACACAAGGTCCACCGACGGGCCGCGGGATCGGCGGGGGGCTTTTTCCCCCGGTTGGGGTTGCCGGGCCAGCCGGCGCGATTGCCGATGTCCTCAAATCGCTCGATGACGCTGATGCGCGGCTCTCTCAGGAGCGTTTGCGTGTGGCGCATGGCGCGAATGCCGTCCGCCCAGTCCGTCCGATTGTGACTCCACCCCGACTCATACATGAAGCCGTTGAGAAAAGGGGCGACGAAGTCGAGGCCCTCAATGGCATAACCGGCATTGGCCAGCACAAGGAAATCGTCGCCCACCGCTTGGCGGAGGTCGCTCAGAAAGGCGACCCACGGCTCCGGCTCCTTGCGCAGGTTGTCATAAAACACCCCGTCCACACCGGCCTCCTTCAGGGCTGCCGTCTTACGAATGACCTGCTGGCGATAGTCGGGATGGCTCCAATCCATCCGCCACGTGCCGGGCCAGAATTGAAGCCGTTTCCCCTCCTTGCGCAACCACCAGGGATGATCCGGCGGGAGCCACTCGTCCCGATATTCATAGAAATAGATTTCCACGAGAAGGACGGCTTCCGGATTCAGCCGCCGGATGCCGGCCACGCGCTCGCGCGCCACGGCATACGAAGGCGTCGTGAAGCCGTCGGCCAGTCCGATGGGACGCCGGTTTGGCTCCAGTCCCAACGCCGAGGCGCCCAGCAGCATTAAATCGTGTCGGGCGATGGCTTCCGGAGAACGCTCACCGCGCCCGGCGTTCCAGAGCATGGCGATCCGGGGATAGGGCGCGTCCTTCGGCTGCTCAGCCTCGGCATGAGCAGGAATTGATCCTGCGAAGAAAAGAAAAAAGAAGGCAATCAATGGGCGCATAACCCGTCTCCTTGTGTGTCATTCGGCGGCGCGTCCCGCCAATGCTTTTTTTGTACCTCAGGCGTGTCTGGTCGCGCAAGGCGTCTCGCCTGCGCGGTCTGACATGCGCCCTCCATGGGCGAAACGCCCAAGCCACTCTCCCCCCATA
>JADFCT010000218.1 GCA_017161665.1 Candidatus Sumerlaeota bacterium | reverse complement strand
GACCTTGCCGTCCGCGATCATGGTTGAAGCCGCCCAGGTCCCCGCTTCCATGTCATGTTTCCAGTATCGCTTGCCGGTTATCGCGTCGAAACAATGAAGCCCACCGGACCAATCCGCTAGAAATACTAAACCGTCTCCAGCCGACACCGTTGATGTTGAACGCGCCACATCCGTTGAGCGCCAGAGGACATCACCCGTTGCCGCATCAAAACATGACAGGCAGCCCTGTCCTTCACCGTGGAGGGGGCTTTGGCCGATGGCGACATAGATACGACCTTCGTAAAAGACCGGTGAGCCAATGACTTCACTGGGGCCGGTGAGAATGCGTGTGCGATGATTGGAATATTCCCGGGGCTTTCCTTCCGAGTCAACGCGATAATGGGGGGGATTACAGTCAACGGACCATCGCGCTTTCATGGGCGCCACCGTTCCATCCTGGGTCGGAGTGGGCAGATCAAATGCATACAGGTATCCGTCTCCTCCCCCGAAAAAGATCCGATCGCGGGAAACGCCGTCCTTTTCAATGCGCGCATAAACCGGCGAAGACCAGTGACCGTGAAACATCCGCTCGCCGATGCGCGCGTCATCGGTCGCCACCAAGCGTCCTGTGCGCTTGTCCAGCACGATCAGCGTCGGAGCCTGTGGCTTGGGCACGATGTCGTGTATGTCATCCTGTCCATTGGATGTACAGGCGATGATCCAGTCGTTCAGGAGGAGCGGCGTACTCCCACACACGTCATGAGGGACCACATCCACACCGGCGACCATATCATAGACCCAGATGAGGTCGCCGTCTGTCGGCGCCAGGGCGCGCCCCGGTCCGTCGGCAATCTCCATATAATCCAGCTCATCCACAAAGGGACCATCGTTACCGTTGGCTTGTCCATGGCGGTCCAAACACAGGACCTCTCCCCGTCCCCCGACAATATAAATCCGGTTGCCATCCACGATCGGCCCCGAACACACGCCACATTTCCACTGATTATAGTGGTATGGGGGCTTGATTCCTTCCATTTTCCGTGGTGTCAGGAATTCCCAGATCGTCTTTCCTGTCATGGCGTCCAGCGCCATCAAAACGCCGCCGCCGGTTTTCCGGGCGCCAAGGCGTTCATAGCGCGCGTCACCCGTGCCCACATAGATAACCCCGTCATGGATGGTGGGCAGCGTGTACTGATGCGGTCCCAGTTGCGCTTCCCACAAGAGCGTGGCGCTTTCCAAATCGGTTGGCAGATTTTCAGCCGGCACGGTCATATTTGAATTTGGCAACCCACCCCACTGCGTTCGGATTGTTTCGGCCTGGACCAATGATACCAGCACAAACAGGCCCAGAATCGGGGATATTATTCGGTGAGAACCCATCAGACTTCCTTTCAATGATCAGTGGTTCGTTTCTTCGTTTGTCACATGTCATTGAACCAATGGCGTGGATTATTTCTCATTTTCACGCAAGGGGCAAAGAAAAAGCGCCCGGGGGTAGAAAAATGCTGATTTGAACGGGTTTTTGTTTTTTGAGAAGGATGTCGAAAAATGATGATTTCCCTTTGCGAATTCAGAAGCCGGTACCGTATGATCTTTTCGCCTATGGCGTCTGTTCACCTATACGGGCTGGCGAACACGATGGGATTGTCCCGTTGCCCATTATTGAATTGGAATCCGTTATCTATTGCTGGAAGCGATCAACCATAACACTGGACGAACGCGGATTATCCCGGACGGAAGTGTGGGATGTCCGATACGGTCCCCTCGAAGGAGAGAAAAGCAATGACGCGTAAGATTTTTTTGAGTGAAAAGGACATGCCGCGGCAGTGGTATAATATAGCCGCCGACCTGCCGACACCCCTCCAGCCGCCGCTGGGGCCGGATGGCCATCCGATCACACCGGATATGCTGGCGCCGGTGTTTCCGATGAACCTCATCGAGCAGGAAGTCAGTACGGATCGGTGGATCGATATTCCCGAGGACGTTTTGGATAAATTGGCTATCTGGCGCCCGTCGCCCTTATATCGCGCGACGGGACTGGAAGCGGCTCTTGGATGTCCGGTGAAGATTTATTATAAAAATGAGGGCGTCTCTCCTGCTGGCAGTCATAAGCCGAATACGTCGATTCCTCAGGCCTACTACAACAAAGTGTTTGGCATAAAGAAATTGACGACTGAAACCGGCGCAGGGCAATGGGGGAGCGCCCTGTCGATGGCATGCGCCATGTATGGTTTGGAATGCAAGGTCTTCATGGTTCGAATCAGTTTTGAACAGAAACCGTTCCGAAAATTGCTCATGGCGGCTTGGGGCGGCACATGCGTGCCCAGCCCCAGTCAGGAAACCCAGGCGGGCCGAGATGTGCTGGCCAAATTCCCCGACACCCCCGGATCGCTGGGCATTGCCATTTCCGAAGCGATCGAAGCGGCTGTTCAAAATGACGATACGCGGTATTCACTTGGCAGTGTGTTGAACCATGTCATGTTGCATCAGACGATCATCGGTCTGGAAGCCAAGAAGCAAATGGAAATCGCAGGGGATTATCCCGACGTGATTATTGGCTGCGCCGGGGGGGGGTCGAATTTTGCGGGATTGGCCTTCCCCTACGCGCTGGACAAAATCAACGGAAAAGATATCGACATTATCCCCGTTGAACCAGCGGCCTGCCCGACGTTGACCCGCGCGCCGTTTGTTTACGATCACGGCGACTTGGCCAAAATGACGCCGTTACTTCCCATGCACTCGTTGGGGCATGACTTTATCCCGCAACCCATTCATGCCGGCGGGTTGCGCTATCATGGCATGGCCCCTTTGGTGTCCAACCTGGTGCAGTCGGGTGTGTTCCGCCCCATGTCGATTCATCAGACCGATTGCTATAAGGCGGCCTTGACCTGGGCGCGTTGTGAAGGTTTCATCTCCGCCCCCGAAACCGCCCATGCTTTGGCAGCCGTTGTGCGTGAAGCCTTGAAAGCCAAGGAAGAAGGCAAAGAGAAAACAATCCTTTTCAATTGGTCGGGGCATGGTCTGATGGATTTGGTGGGGTATGATAAATATCTATCCGGTGAACTCCAGGATATCGAACCCAGCGATGCGGAAATGGCCTGTGGCCTCAGCTGCCTGGAAGGTCTGCCCAAACCGAATTGATCGCAAGTCATCGTAAGGCCGGAAAACGCGGGAGAAGCCCCAGTGGTTTCTCCCGCGTTTCACAGAGTACGATCAATGGAAGTCTTCGCGATTTAGTCCCAGAAACTCGCCCACCAGCCTTTCTTCTCATTGGGGGCATTCTGAAGAAAACACCGGATTCGATTGGTTTTTGAATCCACCCACCAGACATCGGCTCGGCCATCTCCGTCCAGATCGTTGACATGGGGATGATTTATTCGCAACGGCTGAAAACTGAACAGGCGCTCTTCGTTTGAAGGGAACCCTTCACTTGGCGGTTCAAATATAACCGTGGGGCGGGAGCCGATACGCTGAGGGAACTCGGTTTCATAGAGGGCCAGTTTGTCTGGAGCCGTCCGGATGAGGAGATCGGGCTTTCCGTCACCGGTCAAGTCGTCTGTCATGCGCATGATCGTTTCGCTGGGGAACCGATAATCCAGACACTCGTTTCGGATCCGGACCGTTTTTTGCATAGCGGGACGGAATCCATTGTCGGTGAATTCATAGAACCAGATTTCCAGTTCAAGGCTTTTGCCGATGATTTTACTGATCATTTCCTGTGGATTGGCGAAGTCGGCGCTCACATAGGTATGCGCCAGATCGGTGTCACCGTCGTGATCCCAGTCGCCAAGCATTACAAATCCGAAGGGGTTGGGCGTTCGAAACGATCGGGTGGCCGGTTTGTCGCGCCAGTCGGAGACGGGGCCGTCAGCCTGGTAGTATTCAATGGTCATCAGAGGATCGACAATGTCGAAGTACTCGCTGATTTCAATCAAGTCGATCCAGCCGTCGCCGTTGATGTCCCGCCATTCATTCCGTGTGGACCGAGCCTGATATCGAATCGTTTGATCGGGAGTGTTGCGGAACCCCCCATTGTTTTGCTGATGAAAAACGTCCACGCGACGGTCATGGGGTTCGGCCCGGTCGGACTCCAGACGCATTGTGACGACATCCAAGCGGTGGTCCTTGTTCAGATCCAACAGATGCATATCCGCGACGGCATAGTGGGCCGGTGTAACGGAACGGGTTTCACTGGCTTCCAGGCTGTAGGGGCGCTCCGGATTTCGAATCGAAAAATCAAATCGGTAGCGAGGATGGGAGGCGGGTAGATTGATTTTTTGGTCATACGTTTCGGGGGTCGATCCGCCGAAAACCGTCCATTGTCCGGTTTCTTCGGTGGGGACAATGAATTCATCCTTGCCATCCCCATCCATATCCACGGCGAAAGTCGCCGGAGCCATATCGGCATTCGGGCGTTCACTAATTGTGTCCGGGAAGGGCGCCTGGACCAACCGCAGAACTGCCGTCGCATCCAGAACGCCGGGGCGTCGCCCCGATGTGCTCAGGGTGGATGGGTAAGCGACAATGCCTTCACCTGTGGCCAGGAACAGGCTGGGGCCTTGATCCGCCGCCAGCGTTCCCACCGCATATCGTCCCAGCGCCCCTTGGAATTGGGCAGGATCGGGGATGACGATATTGGAGGACGGCAATGGCGTTGAGGACTGACGCAGTCGTTGGCCCAGTTCCCAGACACAGAATCCAATGCGGACAAATCCATTGCTATCCACATATGAGCGCGAGAAAAGAACCGGGGGATGTATCGATCCCGGGCCCGAAGCGGGCGGGGTCCACACATCACATACGAGCGCTTCGTCCTCAGCCCCTTTGGGGAATGCGATTTGCTTTTCAGTAAATCCATCAACCGCCGTCTGTGCGAACGGAGAAAGTGTATATGCCACAAGGAACCAGACGACGGTATATGGGGAACGGCGTTTTCGCCCTTTGGATTGAGGAACCATGGGGCGCGGGGCGTCGGAGTTTGAATTTGAATTTAAAATCATGGAGATGCATTCGCTGTTCGGGGAATCAATTGGCCGAGCCATAAAACACGGAATGATGGCCATCTCAACCAAAGGGACAGCCGCCACCCGTTGGTGAGCAGCAGGAGCCACATGTGGCCGCCTTGTCGCCGCCAATCGAACAACTGGGAGCCGAAGCCCCGCGGGAGATAACGCCAACGGCGCCGGAGATCAGTCGTTCGGTTGCGCAACCGCCGGATTCCTGGCACGAGGATGGCGCTTCGACGCCCAATCGTTCGTACACCTTTAAACAATTGTCGAAAGCGGCTTCACTCATAGGCTGTGAGACCTCGACTTCTTCCTTCATACATGTGCACCGATATAGATATGTCGCCATATTTCTTATGCCTCCAAATGAAAACGCGATGCTTTCCGCGCCAAAACATCGTTGGGATTCTGAGCCGATTCCGAAGCGATGTCAAGGACCACCCCGGCAACGGCGCATCCCCGCCGGCACTATTGTTCGTTCGGCTTCTTTTTGAAAATAACGTATTGTTCCGGCCATTCTCGAAAGACTTCCCATTCGACCGACTGCCGCAGGTTTTCAATTTTTCGACGATAGCGCGCATCGTCAAGAGGGAATGTGGCGGCTTTGGGTGAGATATCCAAAATAATATAGTCGGCATTTTCCAGGATGGGATATTGAAAAAGGTCCTTGCGAGCGGTAAGGTGGGCCCCCAACTGTGTATGGGCTGAGACAGCGGCATCCGGCGGAATGGCTCGGATGGCTTCGACGGCCTGCGCATGAGAGTCTTTGGCGCGATAACGCTTGGCTGAATAGGCCCCACCCCATGGCGAACGTCCCAAGTGCACCGTCGCCAGAAATGAGGTGGCCAACACCAGCGCGGCGATGTGGGCTGACCGGACGGCAGGCAAAGCCGGATGGCGCGCCAAGGCCATGATGGTCGCCACATAAACCCAAGGCAAGATGGGCACGCCGTAGTGCAGGTCCAGCGCGTATTGAATTGGCCAGTTGACCAGCAGCGCGGCGGCCATCGACGGCAGGAAGATGAGAACCGTTGGCGCAAAACGAAGGGGCAGCCACACCACCGGGACAGCCAACAGGAGAATGGAACCCAGTCGCGCCGGGTCGGCCAAATAATGGGCTGTATAGACCGGATTGAACAATAATGTTTTCACGACAGCGCCCATGGTAAGGTCGTCCTCCGGCGCCAGACCGGCATAACGGCTCATGTGACGGATGGCCTCGCCGTTGCGGAATCCATAAGGCATAATCCCCTTGATAACGACTAGATACCAGAAAACACCTGAGACCAGAGCCGTCAGTCCCCATCGTCGGCGTTCGGGTTCAAAGACCAGCAGATACAGACCAAAAGCCGCCATGGAGACGGACACGTCTTCCTTGCAACTGAGGGCAGCGAGCATGGCCAGGCCGTATTGCCAGGGGCGACGGGCAAAGAGCGCCCAGCCCATCCAGAAGATCAGGATGGGTTCAAACACATCGGCGTGGAATTCCTTGACGTTTGCCTGTTGAATGAGAGGGTGGAGGAGGAAAGAGGCCCCCAATGCGAAGGCGAGCCAGTGGGCGCGCGCGCGTTCGCCAGCGCCCAGGGC
>JADFCT010000217.1 GCA_017161665.1 Candidatus Sumerlaeota bacterium | reverse complement strand
TCTCCGCGCCTCTCCCGAGCGACAAGCGGGCGCCACGCTGGCGCCCCATACGCAAAGGCACGAATGATGAAAAAGCGCTCCAAATCGCACAGAACCTGGCAGACGATCAAAAACTGATCATGACCTGTTACTGGCTCCGGAATCGCTAAATCCCCCCTAAAGAGAAAGACCTGCTCGGCGAGCAGGTCTTTCTCCTGAAATTCCCCGTTTGTTTTTTTCGATCATTCCAGATTAAAACTCGCCCCTTCGGCCGCCTGGACGCGTCCTTGGGGATTAAAGTATCGTGGACGATACGACGGTGTGTAGGGCAGCGCGTCATACCGCCACGTGGGATCGACAATATTCAAGGCCTCTTCAACAATCTGCTGCCGCGCCGTTTCATTATGAACACGGTTGAATTCCCGCCGGACAAACTCCTCCACCTGCTCATAGTCATATCCCGCCTCGGCGCCCTCGACACTTTCACAAATCCAGAAAACCGCCGCATCGTCATAAGGGGCCGGGCCCACGTATTCATACGCGTTGAGTGCGGCTAGCTTGGCCGGTGTCAGTTCCGCAGGCACATCGGCGCCCGTAAAATACCCCTCCAGATGTTGGATACGCACATCATAGAGATCCGGATCCAGGACCGACAGCGTTTCCACATACGAGTCCATACGTCGTATCTGCGCCACGGTGGCCGTGTCGTTTTCATCATCGGCCACCGCCATAACATCGATATTTTTGATCAAGATCATCTGATTATCCATCAGATCGATCAATTGATCCTGCGCGTCCTCAATATAAGACAGAACCTGTGCCGGCTCCATCGTTTCCGGCTCCCGCAGCGTGACGGAGATTTGCACCATGGCGCGACGGGGGATGGCCTCAAACAGTTCGGGGTGGTCGCTGTGGAACTGGCGCAGTTGCTCTTCGGTGGGCGCCAGGAATGGCTGCATTTTTTCAGCCGTCAGCCGCCGGGCGCGGAGCATTCGCGGGGCCAGGGCTTTTGCGCGAACCAGCCGGGGGTCACTCATCAGATTGCGAAGCACACACTCGGCCTTCATCAGTTCGCCAAAGAAAATCCCGCCGGCCCGTTCACTCACCGACTTGCGGTTCGTCATGGCGTCGGGCGTCAGAACCTCCGGATAGATGCGCAGAAAGTCCGCTGATGTCAGACGATAATCCCCCACTTGAACCAGCCAGGCCTCGGGGTTGGCGCTGTCAAAGGCCTGGGGACGAAAAGCGTTTTTGCCAAACTGACGCAACCGCGAGACGTTGAAAGCCTGACGATAACGAAGGGCATGGGGCTGAAGCGCTTCCTGCACATCGTCTCGAATGGCGCTAAAGGGGGGCAATTGCGCGGGCAGGCGTTTTTCAAGCAAAACCAGGTACATGCCGCCCACTCCCTGAAAGGGCTCACTCATTTCGCCTTCATCCAGATCGCCAACCACATCCTCGAATTCCGCAAAAAAGGCGCCTTCATGGGACAAGGGCAACTGTCCGCCCTGTTTACCGCTGGGGGCTTCGGAATACTGGGCGGCCAAAGCGCCGAAATCCGCGCCGTCCCGAATCTGCTGTGACAGATCCAGGAGGAGATCTTCCGCATCCTCAAAGCTACGCGTTCCTTCATCATACGAAGCGCGCAGAAAAATCACCCGCGTCTGGATCAGTTCCGGCCGAATAAACTTTTCGGCATGGTTGTGATAGAATTTCCGCAAGTCCAGATCGGTCAAGCCCAGTTCGGACTTGACCACCCAATCGCTCCACACCCAGTCATAAACGGGATAAACAAAGGTTTCGGCCGCCGCCGCGTCAATGGCTGTCGGATGTTTATGGGTCATGGGGAGATCGGGAGCCGCCATCATCAACGCGTATTCTTCGAGTTCGAGATGAAGCCGTTCACGCAATTCCTGACGCAGACGATAATCCGATTCGGTCAGGTACTGATTCAACTGATCCGGCATGGGTGATCGCTTCATCACCAGAAACAGAAGAAAGTCCTTTTCCCGGATGGCCCCGGCCTGCGTTTCGGCCAACAACCGGTCCTCGGAACCATCATAGGTCCCATAATAAAGAGGATGGGAGGCCTGGGCGAAGGCGCCTGTCAAAATAATCATGGCGACGGCCCCTGTCGCAAGGGCGCCGATCTGTTTCAATACCCTTTTCATATCCGATCCTGACTCGTTGGAATGGCCCGATACACGGAACCGCGCGATGGACACGCGCCGTCCAGCGCCGATAGTGACGGCTGCTGATTGAAACTAACCCACAGGCAAGGGCTAAGGCAAAAGGAAAAATCACTCGGACGGATCATTCTTCCGCTCCCCGGATCCAGCCGCCCGCCAACACCGTGTCGCCATCATAAAGAACCACCGCTTGACCGGGCGTAATGGACGACTGCGGCTCTTCAAACGTCACGCGCAAGCGGCTTCCTCCGGCAAACGGTTCCACCCGGGCCGCCGCGGCCCGATGACGAAAACGAATCTGCGCCGCGCAGTGAATCGGCTCCGATAGTGACGGCAGGGCCACATAATTGACATCGACCATGGTCAACGTTCGCGCAAAACAGGCGGATCGGGGCCCCACCACCAAGCGGTTGCGGCGCCAATCAATGGCCAGCACATACAGCGGCTCGGACGCCGAAACGCCAATCCCGCGCCGCTGGCCGACCGTATACCGCCAAGCGCCCTGGTGGCGGCCCAGTACCCGGCCCGCCCCATCGACGATCTCCCCGGGGCCGGGCAGTCGGTCGCCGGCGCGGGCTTCAATAAAGGCCTTATAGTCGCCATCCGGAATAAAGCACACATCCTGGCTGTCGTCCTTTTGAGCCACGCTCAACCCCTTTTCCTGAGCCAGCCGCCGGGTCTCGGCTTTGTCCATGGCCCCTAATGGCGTGAGAAAAGCCGACAGTTGCTCCTGACTCAGACGCGACAGATAGTAACTCTGATCTTTCGCGCCGACAGCGGCTCGCATCAAACACCAACGCCCGTCGCGGTTTTCCACGCGCGCGTAATGGCCCGTGGCGAAGGCCTCGGCCCCCAACGCCCGGGCTTTGTCCATCAGAACGCCAAACTTGATCGTCGGATTGCAGCGCACACAAGGCGTCGGGGTTCGCCCCGACAAGTACTCATCCATAAACGGCGCAATAATGGTAGCCTGAAATTCATCGCGCAAGTCAAAGGCGTGGAATGCGACGCCCAGGCCCTCAGCAACCTGCCGCGCATCAGCTGCGGCAGCCGAAGCCAACGGCCCGCTGGAAGGGGCCACCGTCATGTGGACGCCGATCACCTCGTGTCCCTGTTCCATGAGTAAGGCAGCGACCACCGAACTGTCCACTCCCCCACTCATGGCGACGGCGATTTTTGGGGGATGTCTGGATACAAATGCCATCTGCTGGTCGCCTTCGGTTTTATTCCGACAGCCGCCGTTGCGACTCATCCACAAGACGGTCGATGGCCTGACACTGCCGCAACAAATCCGCCATCGCATCCAGCGGCCAGGAATTGGGACCGTCGCACAAGGCCTGGTCAGGATGGGGATGCGTTTCCATAAACAACGCATCAATCCCCACGGCGCAGGCAGCCCGGGTCAGAGCGGGGATCATCTCACGCGCGCCACCAGAGCATCCCCCCTGCCCGGCGGGTTGCTGAACGGAATGGGTGGCGTCAAAGACCACCGGATACCCGAAACCGCGCAAGATCGGCAGGGCAGTCATATCCGCCACCAGGCGATTATATCCAAAGGAGACACCGCGTTCGGTCAACAATATCTGATCACTGCCGGCGTCCACGGCCTTCCCAATGATATTTCCGATATCCCACGGGGCCATGAACTGCCCTTTTTTGATATTCACGACCCGCCCGGAGCGAGCTGCGGCAACCACGAGATCGGTCTGTCGCGACAGGAACGCAGGGATTTGGAGGATTTCCGCCACGTCAGCGGCGGCGGCCACCTGTCCGATTTCATGGACATCGGTCAGGATCGGAACATTAAACCGCGCCTTGACGGCGGCCAGTATTCGCAGACCCTCAGCCATCCCCGGACCACGATACGAGGTGATGGCGTTGCGATTGGCTTTGTCAAAAGAGGCCTTAAACACATAAGGCATCTGCAAATCGCTCGTAATCTCAACCAACCGCTCGCAAACGGTCAAGGCATGTTTTTCCGACTCAATGGCGCAGCAGCCGGCAATCAAGACCAACGGACACTCCCGGCCAATTTCAATTCCGCCGACACATACATTATGAAAAGATTCCGAACCCATAAAACGACTCCGCAACAGAATTCAAAGGCTGTTAAAACATCTTCCGGCAAAAGCGCCGTCACGTCCATGGAGAAAACCGACAGCGGTCTCATGCTCTCCCAACGGACAGGGCCAATGGATAACAAGAACAACGAGGCTCGAAATCCGAGAAGATCGAGCAGCCCGGGCGCGGGGGGGGGCAGCGACGCAGGCTATCCGTTGACAGTCCCATTCACACACAAAAGAACAAAATCGAAGGCATTCCTTTTTCAAAACCCATTTGACAAATCTATGCTGGACACAAATTCAAAGGACTGCATAAAATTCATTTGTAGTTGCATAAAGGACGCTTTTTTAAAAACGACCGATTTCTTTACTCCGGGAGTAAAGCAATGAAGAATAATTCCATACACCGCGCCATCGCGCTCGTGATCGGGTTTGTCACTCTCTCCATGGGCGCTCTCTCAAAAGACGTGGCCTTTGTTGGCAAATCACAAACGCCCGATCAAAATCCCATTCAGGCGACTTTCAAGGCCAAGACCTACAAGGCCATTGCCGGTTATGGGGTCAGCAGCATTGATGCGGCCGAAAATCTAATTCGGGACCCATCCAAACAAGCCTGGGTGGCCGAAGCGGCGATTCCGTACGTGGACTTTCTGGAGCCGGGTTCCTCGGCCGGAAATTTCCCCTACAACTTGCCCTATCCGGGCCTTACCGGTGGTCCGTCGGATCATTACGTGCTGGAAGTGACCGGAGAAATTGTCATTCCAAGCCCCGGTTTCTGGACGTTCAGCGTTCTGAGTGATGACGGATTCAGCTTTGAGATGCGACGGGGACAGCAGGTGTACAGTTATTCCTATCCGAATCCACGCGGCGCCGCACACTCCCTCCAGGTTTTGTCCATCGCTGAGGCGGGCGCCCATTCGTTCCGCTTGGTCTTTTTTGAGCAGGGCGGCGCCTCGACGGTGGAATTATCCGCAGCCCCTGGTGGGAAACCCCTGTTTGATCCCTCATTCCGACTCCTCGGCGACACAGCCAACGGCGGGTTGCCCCATGCCGTCAACGCCGATGCCGACGGCCCCTTCCGCTATGGTGATCTGGACGGCGACGGGGACCTGGATATTGTCCAGTTCAAAGGCAATGCGATTATCTGGTTGGAACAAATGGAGGGCGTATGGCTGCAACATCCGCTCTTTGAACAACCCATGGCCCCTGGACAGGAATGGTTAAAGAAATTGGAACTGCAAGATATGGACGGCGACGGAGACCTCGATGTGGTCGCCGCCATCATGCAGAACAACAACCGGTGGATCAACTGGTGGGAAAACGACGGCACACCAGCGGCCAACGTGGATTCTGCCGCCGCTCCCTATTGGAAGTTTTATTCCATTACCGCCAACACTCCCGGACGCGTGACGGATCTCCATGTCCTGGACATTAACCGTGATGCCCGGATGGACGTCCTGTCCCTGTCAGAAGAAGGCGATGGACTCGTCTGGTGGGAACACACCGGCGATCCCAAACTCGCCTGGACGCCCAACAGCGTTTCCACCACTTTGACGAACCTCATATCGGCAACCGGCGCGGACATGGATGGGAACGGTACGGTCGATGTTCTTTACTCACAAGCCCTATCCGATGGCGCTTTCGGGCTGGGCTGGATGCGAAACGATTCCGGCGACGGAACGGACTGGACCACTCAGACCATCGACACGGAGTCCGCCGGCTGGAAACCACTGGTGATGGATATGGATGGCGACGGCGATCCGGATATTGTGGAACGGCGTGAGACGGATGTGGTCTGGCATGAAAATACGACCGGCGATGCCCGGGAATGGGAAACCCATGCAATCTGGTATAACGGGCGCGCGCTGAATGATCTGGCTGTGGGGGACGTGGACAGGGACGGCGACCCGGATGTGGCCGGCTGGCAAGACGATCCTTTCGCTTCCTTCGTGGGCTGGTATGAAAATGCGGACAGCGTGGGCGCCGACTGGATCCAACCCTGGGCCGATCACTACGACACCGGCACATACGGCGACCTGATCGACACGGACGGCGACGGTGATCTGGATATGGTTTACCTCTCGGGGACATGGCTGTCGAATCGCCTCAACCGGACCATCCACCGCACAGCGAACTACCCACCCACGAGCGCCCGGGTTCTCGAATCCCAGGTGTGGATCCAATCAAATCTTGAAGCCGTGGACATAGATCAGGATGGGGATCTCGATCTTCTGGCCATGGACAGCCAAGACTCGCTCGCATGGTGGGTCAATGAACGCCACGGCGCAGGTCAATGGCTTCGCCGGACGATCGGAGAGTCCCTTGTGGGCGTGGAAAAAGTCCTCGCCGCCGAAATGA
>JADFCT010000216.1 GCA_017161665.1 Candidatus Sumerlaeota bacterium | reverse complement strand
CACGGAAAATTCTTCAAAGAATATCCCGTGCGCACCGGTAAATTCGAATACATGACCCCCGTTGGAGATTTTTCCATTCTAAACAAAAAAACAAATCCCGAATGGACAAACCCAGCCAACAACGAACGATACCCCGGCGGCCACCCGGACAATCAACTGGGCTCTCGCTGGATGTCTTTCCAGGGCCGAATGCTCGGAATCCACGGCACGATTTTCCCGGAAACCATCGGACTATACACGTCCAACGGATGTGTCGGCATGTTGAAAGAAGACGTGGAGGAACTGGCGGGCATCATTCCCGTCGGCACGCCTCTGAAAATCCAGGGCGGACGCAACCCTGAAATTGAAAAAGCCTCGCAGCCATTCATTCTACCCCAAGACCGCAACGCGCCCATCGGCGTGTGATCGATTGGCATGAATGCGAAACGCCTCCAACGGTCCAACGACGCGATTGTTGTCACGCACTCGATCCGAAATATGCATCGAACAACACCGCGTCGGCCAAAACCGGATTGACACAGCGATGGAATGATTGGAAAACAAGTCAAATTGAATCGTCATGGAAAACACTTTGGGCGGTTGGTAGGGTCTTGCTCCCTATTTCAGGGAACCACTTTGATTGACATCTCCAAAAAAGGATGAGGGGGCTATGGCATCACTGCTTATCCGCGGCGGACGCATACTGGATCCATCGCAGAACATGGATCGTGTGGCGGATTTATTGATCGAGGATGGTCGTGTCACCGCCATTGGGGACACCATTGACGCCCAGCGAGCGGAACAGAGCATCGACGCCCGGGGACTGCTGGTGACGCCCGGGCTGGTCGATATGCACGTTCACCTGCGCGAACCCGGTCGCGAGGACGCCGAAACCATCAAAAGTGGCACCCGCGCGGCGGTGGCCGGCGGGGTCACGTCAGTCGTGCCCATGGCCAATACCACCCCCGTCATCGATAGCCAATCCGGCGTCAATCACATCCTCCAGATTTCCCAGCGCGACGGCGTCGCCCGCGTCCACCCCATCGCGGCGGTCACCATGGGACAAAAAGGCGAGGAAATTTGCGAGTTCGGCGATCTGTATAACAGCGGCGCCGTCGCCTTCAGCGACGACGGCAAAGCCATTATGAACGCCGAAATCATGCGCCGCGCCCTCCAATATGTCTCCATGTTCAATGTGCCCATTCTCACACACGCCGAAGACTGTGATCTCGCCGCCGGCGGCCATATCCATGAAGGACACGTGGCGACTCTGACGGGACTCAAAGGCATCCCTTCGTGCGCCGAAGCCATTCAAATCGCCCGCGATATCGAACTGACTGATTTTACCCACGCCAAACTCCACGTTCAGCACGTGAGCAGCCAGTATTCGGTTCAACTCCTGCGCGCCGGCAAGAACCGAAAGGAAAAGGCCGACATTACCGCTGAAGTCTCGCCCCATCACCTGGTTCTGACGGAACAGGCGTGTCTCCACTTCGACACATACGCCAAGATGAGTCCCCCCCTGCGCGCCGAAGCCGACCGGCAATCGCTCGTTGAAGCCTTGAAGGACGGAACCATCGAGATTATTGCCACCGATCACGCCCCCCATACACAAATCGAAAAGGACCTGCCCTTTATCGACGCGCCCAATGGCGTTATTGGCATGGAAACCGCCTTTCCGGTCATCTATACCAAACTCATCGCCCCTGGAACGGTCCCCCTGGATACAGTCATCCGGGCCATGACCTTCGCTCCAGCGCAACGGCTCCAACTCGACGGTATCGGCACACTCGCCCCTGGCTCTCACGGCGATGTGGCCCTTTTCGACCTCGAAACAGAAAAAACCGTCGATCCGAAAAAATTCCATTCCAAAGCGGTTAATTGTCCGTTCAACGGCTGGAACCTAAAGGGCTGGCCTGTCTATACAGTGGTCGGCGGCCAGTTGGTTTACGATCACGGGACAATCGTGCCCGACGCATCCTGAGCGAATAACTCGGACGCGAAAATCAATGCAGGAGTCTTCGCTCATGACGAACCCAAACAACGAACCCGTCGATATCCTGATTTCCGGCGATCAAACTGTTCTGGCCATTGCCCAGGCGTATCTCGCCGGTGAAAACATCCCCTTCTTTTTGAGCGAACAGGCCATGCAGACCATTCTCCCCGTGGATGGATTTTCCCTGGCGCCGACGCGCATCCGCGTTCCCGCGGAATTTGCGGAGCTGGCCAAAGAAATTCTGGCCCCTCTCACCCAGGAATCGACGGAAGAAATCGAATGACCTCACTACCTGCTTGGTTTCCCCCTTGGATCTTGGATGGGTTCAATTGGATTATCGGCCCCGCCATTGCGATCATAATCTATCTGTGGTTCATCAAACATAACGAATAAGAGCCTATCGTATGACACACGCCAAAGAACACCAGCCCATCTGGGCGAAAAGAATGGGTGAAGGCCCTGATCCCGCTGCCCTGGCCTATTGCGCCGGACGCGATGTCGTCGGCCGCGAAGCCGCCGACGCGCGATTGATCCCCTGGGACATCTGGACCAACCGCGCCCATGTCCTCATGTTGGCCGAAGGCGGCATGATCCCCCACGCCGACGCGGCCAAAATCGCCCAAGCCCTCGACGCGCTCGAAGCCGACTACCTTGCCGGACGCTATCAACTCGATCCAGGTCTGGAAGACGTTCATATCAACGTCGAAACAGCGGTGACGGAACGCATCGGGGCCGATGCGGGCGGAAAAATCCACACGGCCCGCAGCCGCAACGATCAGTCGGCCACCGACATGCGCCTCTGGATGCGCGATGAATGCCTGAACCTCTTGTCCGATGTCCACCAATTGATTTCGGTTCTTTTGGACCAAGCCGCTGAAAATCGGGAGCGCATCATCCCCGGTTACACGCACGCCCAACCGGCGGCGCTCACAACCTGGGCCCATTGGCTGACGAACTGGGCGCAGGCCCTCATACGAGACGCCGACCGGCTCCTCGGCGTTTATAACCGCATCGACCAATGCCCTCTGGGCGCCGCCGCCGCCTTCGGAACCACCTGGCCCATTGATCGCGAGCGAACGGCCCGCGCCCTGGGATTCGCCACGGTGCAGGAAAACACCCTGGACTGCGTCACGTCTCGATGGGAAATGGAAGCCGACCTCGGTCAGGCGATCTCCTTTTTCATGAACCACCTGAGCCAGATGGGCCAGGATCTCATCGCCTTCTCCACACCGCCGGGTGACATCATCCGCCTGCCGGATCCGTACACAACCGGCTCTTCCATCATGCCCCAAAAACGAAATCCGGATTTCGCCGAAGTCACCCGCGCCCGCGCCGCCTCCGTACACGCCATGACCGGTTCGCTCATGGACGTGGCCCGCGGCTCGCGATCCGGATATAACCGCGACACCCAATGGACCAAGTATTGGATCATGGATCTGATCGACGAAGTCCGGGGGGGACCGCAAGTGTTCGCCGCCGTCCTCGCCGGCTGCAAATTCAACGACACTCGCCGCGACACCATGATCCGTAGCGGATTCATGAACGCCGTCGATGTGGCCGATCATCTGGCCCGAACACGAAACGCCCCCTTCCGAACCTGTTACGGCGTCCTGGCAGAAACGGTGCGCCTGTCCTATGAAAGCGGCGCCCTGGATTTCACCATACTCAACGAACGCATCGCGGAAGCGGGACTGGCGCCCCCCCTCACCGAATCGGAAATCAAGACCCTGGCCGACCCCCTGGCTTGTGTCTTTGAGCGCAACCATTTGGGAGCGCCGGCGCCCGATGCCGTCCAGACTATGATTAATCGTCTGCGTTCAGCACAGAGCGAAATCCTGGCTGAGACATCTGCTCACCGCGAAACAATTGAATCGGCCTTTGCTCAACTAAAGAAAGAGTTGACGACCATCAATCCCTGAGCGCCCGGCAAGGCGGGCGCCGGGGGATTTCCATGGGCAAGACGCCCATGCCATCACCATATATACATCTTAATCTGTTGTAGGGAGATGGATGCGTTCAACAAGATTCATCCCCGCACCCACCTCGAATCGTCATCGACGAGATCAAGCCAATCGTTGCAAACAAAGGACTTGCGGCGCCTTTGTTTGCAAATTGGATTATCCATCAAGACTTCTCACCGCCCGCCTGATGGAACACAATCGCACAAGGGAATCAGCCTTCTCCCGCCCCCTACGCCCCATACTCTGATGGGTCGGAAGGGCGATTGCCCTTGATTCCCCTGTTCCGGGGCCTTTAATATCAATGCGCTCGGGTCAAGCGGCAAACACGCCTCCCGAAATCTACTGCAAAGGAGCAGCATCATTAGCAAGCTTAGCGTCGAAAACGCCAAACGAATCGCCCGGTTATGTGACGATCAAAAAGGGACCGATATCATCGTTTACGAAGTAAGCCGGATTTGCAGTTTTACAGACTGCCTGGTCCTGGCCAGCGGCATGTCCACCACCCATCTGCGCGCCATGGCGCATCAGACTCAGGCCAAGATGAAGCAATATGGCGAACGCCCACTGGGAATTGAAGGCCTGGACACGGGCGGCGAATGGGTGTTGCTCGACTACGGCGACATCGTGGTTCACCTGTTTATGAGCGACACACGGGAATTCTACAACCTGGAACGCCTCTGGGGCGACGGCACGATCATCGAATGGGCCGAAAAAGACGCGGTCGGCTCCGAATCGACGCCATGCAACACCGAGACCGGGCATGAAGAATTGTAACATAGTCCCCCCCTGGCGGACTACTTAATGTAAAAAAGGTTAAAGTGTTCACCCGATGCTGCCGATACATGAAACAGACGGGCGATAGTAGCCTGTTGATGACTGTATTCTTTTCATATCGTTTCATGAATCACAAGGGATCAAGGACATGTTGGAAGAACTACCCCATGCGAATTTAAATCCTCAATCACTGCATCAGATGCGTGTGGAGCAGCGAGCCATCGAACAGCAGATCGCAGCGATCGGCCGGGACGAACAACGGCGGCGCGAAGAGCGTCGCTCAGCCCGGATTCGCCAGACCGCAAAGGAAGGCGACGAAGACAGTGTCTCCCAAATCGATGCGGCCTTCAGTTCCGATGGCCATTTGCACATTATCGATATAGTGGTCGAGTAACCCAAATTTCAGGGAAACCTTCTTATGAATATTACGCCAGAATTTTTAACGCTCGGATGCATAGTGATCGTCCAGTTTGTGATCATATTCGTGCTCGTCAACCGTCTGACCGAAGCCGAATCCGTCCGTATTCGCGAACACAAACCCCCAACGCCCCAGGACGGGAATGATCCCTTCAATCGCCTATAGGCGGCGCGCGGTTTCCGAACGGCATCGCGTGTCCCGCCGGCGACATCCCGGCACATGAGGCGCTCGCCGTGACACAGATTCTCCCCAAAGCAATTTCAATCCGTCAGGCGGCGCCCCCCGCCACGGCTTCCTCCAGATCCAGTGGCCCGCCCACGCCGCTCTTGGCGGGTCAAACCGTCGAAGTGGTGGTGCGGTCTCTTGCCAGTGACCAGGCTCAAATACAGATAAATGATCGCCTTTTCCAGACGCCCCGTTCCGCCGGATGGATGCCGGGTGACCGGATGTTCATGCGCGTGGAAACGACACAACCGGAAATCACCCTGCGCCCCATCGAATCGCCACAGCCCCCCCCACGTCCCGAACTGGCGCGATCAACCCCTCCTCCCCCCCCCGATCCAGCCCTGCGCGCAACGCCCGAAGAACTTACGCGACATTTGGATCAGGCGCGCGAGGTCCTGAGTCGCTTGGAATCTGCTCGAATACCAGCGAATGAAAAAGTCGAATTAACAAGACAATTGAATGATTTGTTTGCTCGTATTGGACAGGATGCTCCGCTCACGGCCGGACAAACGCGCCGCGCCTTCCTGTCAGCCAATCAACCCGCCGAAGCTGCGCTGGCCCGACTGGCGACCGCCATGAGCGCTGCGACGGATACACCAGCGCCTCAGGACATCAAAGCGGTTTTGGCGCGCCTGGAAGAAATGGCCCGTGCGGAACAGCGTCCGATTCAAACCGCCGGCGCGGGAACAGAAACCACGCGCCCAAACACAGCCCCCACCCGCTCCCAGACACCTCCATCGTCCGCGCCGACAACACAATCGTCGCCGACCCCCACTGAGCGCCCGCCGGCAGTTGTCACGCGCCCCGAGTTCATCGCAGCCCGTACCGTTCAGGACGCCCGCTCGGCGCCAGCGCCTCAGGGGGCTGCCGATCAGCCAGTTGCCGATCCAGCCACACAGGCGGCAAACAAATACCAGAGCATCCTGGACACCACCACGGCCAGCCGCGTGCCGCAGTCCCCCCCCTCCACCGCCGCAGCGCCGAATCCAGTCAACTCCCTCACAGCCGGCGCCCCCAATCCGGCGAGACCCTCCCCCGCTCCAAACGCGCCGTCAACTGTCGAAGCCCGTCCGGCGGCGGGACAAGCCGGAGAGGGAGCACGACCCGTCAGTGAAGGAAAAGCCCAAGGGCAACCGGCGCCAACCCCACCAGCCGCGCCCACTCAACCGCCCGCGGACACCACTGCCCAGGCCGTGGCCCGGTATCAAACGATCATGGAGACCCCTTCAGCCGGCGCCCCCAATCCGGCGAGACCCTCCC
>JADFCT010000215.1 GCA_017161665.1 Candidatus Sumerlaeota bacterium | reverse complement strand
AAAAAAAGTATCACCCAAGGGCTTGTGTTAATTATCCTGCAATTATTTCTTCCAAGCGTAAGAAAAGAACGCAATCATTCCTTCGGCATGGGAACCCATTTTTCGTCCGCAGCCGAACTGGCGACGACCGTCTCGATGAAGAGCATGCCGCGCAAGCCGTCCTTCACATCCGGGAAGTCCAGAGCCAGGGGATCCGGCTCCACGCCCGCGATCTTGGCGCGGACCGTGTCCATGAAGTTGCCATACAGGTTCCCCATGGCCTCGAAGAAGGCTTCTGGATGACCGGCAGGCAAACGGGTGGCGCGACCGGCCGCCGCGCTCTTGTCGGCCACATAGGGGTTCCCGCGGCGATAGACCTGAACAGGCCCGCCCATGGGTTTGAATTTAAGATCGTTCGGATATTCCTGATGCCATTCGAGGCTGCCCTTCTCGCCATAAATCCAAATAGCCAGATTATTTTCTTCGCCCACAGAAATCTGGCTGGCGTGGAGAATGCCCTTGGCGCCGTTGTCGAAACGCAACAGCACATTGCCGTCGTCGTCCAGCGCGCGACCGGGGACGAAAATCGTCAGATCGGCGCACATCTCCGTGATGCGCAGACCGGAGATATATTCGGCCAGATTCTCGCAATGCGAACCGATGTCACCCATGCAGCCGGCGGCGCCGGACCGTTTCGGATCGGTGCGCCATTCGGCCTGCTGGAGGCCCGTGTCTTCGAGTTTCGTGGCCAGCCATCCTTGCGGATACTGAACAACAATCTTGCGAATCGTCCCCAGGTCGCCGGCCTTGACCATATCCCGGGCGAGCTTGACCATGGGATAGCCGGTGTAGTTGTGGTTCAGCGCGAAGACCTTGCCGGTGGCTTCGACAATCTTGACGAGTTCACGAGCCTCTTCGACGTTCAGCGTCATGGGCTTTTCGCAATACACGTGGAAACCGGCTTCCAAAAATGCCTTGGCCATGGGAAAATGGAGAAAGTTGGGTGTGCAGATGGAAACAAAGTCAATCCGTTCGCCTTCGGGCAACACGCTCTCCTTGGCGACCATGTCTTTCCAAGCCGTATAGATGCGAGAGGGATCGAGATTTAATTTCTCGCCCATTTCCTTTGAGTTTTCGGGATTGATATCAAAGGCGCCCGCCACGAGGTCCACATTTTCATCCAACCGACACGCCTTGCGGTGGACTTCGCCGATAAAAGCGCCGGGGCCGCCGCCGATCATCCCCATCTTCAAATTACGTCCGATTCCTGCCATGTCTCTATTCCCCCCTGTGGAGTGTAGTAATGAGGTCTTCGCTGGAAACCTTCCAAGATCTGATGAATCACAAAAAAGAGCCTCCCACAGTTTCACCGACGGGGCAAGTTTTTTTTGACTCACAGAGGCTCACGGGTTGATTTATGCGCGACGCCGACGGATGATCCTCCCATTCATTCGCCAAATACGTTCGGCCCATAAACGCCTCCCTTCCGAAAGGATCGTCTCGTGACACCCCAATCGCCGAAATCGCCCAAGGCAGAACCGCAACCAACGCCCACCCCGACGGCGGCGGCGCCGCCGCTGGAGTGGATGGCGCCGTCCACCCGCATTACGTTTCTGCTGTATGGTCTGCTCTTCGCCCTGCTGCTGTTGAGTCACAAGATCTTCCAAACCGCCTCGCCGGGCGAAGGGATGTATATCGCGGCCGGATTGGGGGTCGCGCTGGGGCTGATCCTGACCCTGGCCGGCATGACGGGGCAGCTGTCCAGCTTGGGGGCCTGGCCCGTGATTCTCTATCTGGCTCTGCTGGCGTGGGCGGTCCTGTCTTTCGCCTGGAGCGTGTATCCCTATGGCGGTATTCAGATAACCGGCACGTGGCTCCAGGGATACTGGATGCTCTGCGCGGGGCTTCTGTGCTGGCGCATGGTCTGTCTCTGGGACCACAGTGAACGCGCGGTCGGAAAAGACGCCCCGCCTGCGCGTTTCGACCTGAAGCCCAAGGCGGCCGCGGGGCTGATGGTGTTTGGTTTTTTCACCATCCTGATCACCCTCACTTCATTGAAAGGCTTGTCGCAGTATTATTTTGAATACGACCAGCGCCTGGCTCAGGCCGACCGTCTCGTGGGCCTGTTTGCGCCGCGGGTAATCGAAGGCATGATTCACCATTTTGAAGAAAAACGAATCGGGGCCTGGTACGGCAACGCCAATGTGTTCGCCTACGTGCTGGCCATGGGGCTGCCGTTTCTCCTGGGTCTGATCTTCAGTCGGCGTAGTCCCATCGCGCAAGGCGCCTGGGGATTGGCCCTTATTCCAGTCCTCATGGCGCTGTACCTGACCAAATCGCGTGGCGGCTGGTTGTGCGCCATTCTGGCGATCGCCCTGGCGCTGAACGTGATCGGGCCCGGGCGTTTGAAGCAGGGACGGCGGCCCATGCTGTTCGTCGCGGCGGCGGCAATTTTAATCGGGATAATCCTGACCTTATCCACTCCGAATCGGACAACGCCGACCGCAGGCGCCGCCGCGAAAACGGAGGTCAACATCCCTCAAGCGCAGGAGGAAGTGGGGCTGTGGAAACGGCTCACCCGCGTCAGCACCATCCGGGAACGGGGATATTATATCGCCACCGCCCTGCGTCAATTGCGCGACTCGCCGTGGACCTTTCTGACGGGCAATGGCCTGGGCTCCTATGAAACACTGTATTTCACCACGCGGATGCCGGGCGCCGGCGAATCGGCCCATGCCCATAACGCGCCCCTGCAACTACTGGTCGAAGGGGGCGCGCCGGCCCTGACCTTCATGAGTCTGATCCTGCTCCTGACCGTGTGTGGCGCCTGGAAATATCGACAGCGCTGGGATGAAGAGGCAGGGCTGCCCCTCACGGGCATGGCCCTGGCAGGTGTCCTGGTCCTGACGGTGAGCGCCTTCATCGACATCGCCTTCTATCATTCCCGCGAATTCTATATCACCGGCTGCCTCCTTGTGGGCTGGCTGGTCGGCATCCGATTGGAGACCCAAGCGCACCCGCCCGAAGGCTTCGGCGTTCGCGGCCGCTGGGGCCGAGCCGTTCGAGCGCCCTGGCTGGGATACTCAATTTTGACCGTGTGGATCGCAGCCAACGCCCTCGGCGCCTATTTCTTCATGATCCAACCCATGCGCGCCGAATTCGACGCCCAACTCGCCGTGCAACGAACGGCGGAAGGAAATTGGGACGAGGCGCTGGCCTACTACGAATCGGCATTCGCCCGTCAGGGAAACAACTACAAATATGTGGCCGCCATCGCCGACATCCACGAACACCAGGGGATGAATCGGGACGCGCTGGATCACCGGCGCCTGGCCATGGCCATCAATCCCTTTGTCCCTTCCCTGCCCCGAGCGCAGGCGCTGACCCTGCTCAAACTCAACAAAACAGACGAGGCGCTGACGATGGCCGATCGCGCCGTTCGACTCTATCCCCTGTCGCCGTTGGGCTACGCCGTCAAAGCGCAGGTCGTTTTCGAGCAGGGCGATCGCGCCTATGCCGCCTCGCTGTTGAGCCGGGCCGATGCGCTGGCGCCGACGGAAGAGACTTTATATAAGCGACTGCTCGCGATCATGGAATCGGGTGGCGATCCATACGCCGTGAAGGAGTAAGATTTTCGGAAAAGCATGTCTTTCATAGCCACGCCAACGGGTATCTGAAAAGAGGCCATCGGGACGAATCCGATCCGCTCTTTGCGCCCGCGCCCCATCATTTCCGTTCAGAGGAAACGCCCCATGTACACCATTGACATCAGCCGTATTCTGGATTTGGCAGTCCCCTTGTCCTCGTCCACGGCGGTTTGCCATGCCCATCCACCCATTACAATTGACCGGATCGCCGATGGCGCCACAGCCGGACCGGACAATCCGTGGACGGCGGAACAACTGCATCTGGGCACGCATTGTGGCACACACATGGACGCGCCGAGACATTTCTTCCCCGAGGGGCCCTCGCTGGATGAATACCCACCCGAACGCTGGTGTGGCTCGGCCGCCCCTCTGGATCTGGGGCCCCTGGCGCCGGAAACACCCATCACGGTGGACAGGCTGCAAAAAGCCGCGGCCTCCCTGGCCCGCCCCGTGGCCGCTGGCGATATTCTGTTAGTGCGAACCGGCTGGACCGAGCGGCGGAAGGAAACGGATTTGTGGCAATACCACTCGCCTTATGTAACCGGCGAGGCGGCAGAATGGATGGTGGGATTGAAGATCAAGGGGGTGGGGATCGATCATTACTCGATTGGAAAAGGCGTGCCCGGTTTCGATGAAGCCCCCCATGGGACGCTTCTCGGCGCCGGCATCTGGATCGGGGAAGATATTGTCATGCCCGACGCATTGTTTGACGGTCACATTTGGTTCTTCGCCATGAATCCGCTGTCAGTCCATAACGCCAGCGGCGCGCCCTGTCGTCCCTGGGCGGCGCCGCTGGCAACCGGCTGAACCAGATCAATCCGTCAAAATCACCTGAAGCCGTGTGACGGCCCGACAATCGGCGGGCTGAATATCACGGTCCAGAATGGCGCGTAACGCGTTGAGTGGATCGATATATTTTTCCTGGGCCAGGGAGATAATCATCTGAATGCCGGCGGATGTAAATTCGCTGATATGAATGGATTGCTTGAGGTTAACCTCCCGCTCTCCCCGCTTGGTCTTCTTGGTAATCAACCATTCCCGCGCGCGCTCAAAGCGCTCGCAGCATTCCCGGGCCGCCGCCGGTTCCAGAAAACCATCGATCAGTTCGATTCGATACACCGCCGCATTCAGGCGTTTGGACAGGGGCGTTGTCTGAATGGAGACCAGATCGGCGGACGTAAAGGCCAGCCCCTCCGGCGCATGGGCATTGAGGGCCGACAACGTGTCCTTGAGATCCACCGGCCGCGTCAGGCTGATCTCAAACGGTTCTCCCAAAGCGCCGAAGCCCAGGGACAACGCGGGCGGCAGCGTGATCATCGGATGGGGATGAAAGCCCAGCGTCCAGGCCATGGGCAATTGCGCGCGTGTGATCGTCGCCGTCAGCACCGCGGCCAAATCCAGATGAGACAAATAGCGCAACGATTGGCGCTTTTCGAACGTCAGACGCAATCGCACAGTGGGGGGGGGCGCCTGTCGCTTCGGCGGGCGCGGCCGGGCCTTTGGCGAACCCGTCGGCAAAGGGGCGGAGCGGACCGTTTGTCCCGCCAGCGGCTCCTGATAGGGCTGCGCCAACCGATGCCCTTCGCTGTCGCGACAAGCGTCGCACCCGGCGCACCGTCCCCGAGCGCAGTCCTCCACCAGCTCGGCCGCGCGCGCCCGCGCCCAGTCCTTGAGCAGAAAGGGTTTGCCCACCCTCACATCAATATGATCCCACGGAAGGATCTCGTTCTCCGATCGCTCCCGGCGGGCCAGGTGGTGAATATCCAGTCCCGCGGACTCAAAGGCCCGAATCCATCGGTCAAGATCGAACTGATCACTCCATCCATCGAAACGCGCGCCCGCGCGCCAGGCCGCTTCGATAGCGCGCCCCACTCGGCGGTCTCCCCGGGCGAGAGCGGCCTCGACCAGCGCCTGTCCCGTATTCGTATGTTTAATATCAAAAATTTTGCGTCCGCGCAAACCGTCGCGCACGATCCCCACGCGGCGCGCGATCTCATCCGGCGAGATCTGCGCCGCCCACTGAAAGGGCGTATGGGGTTTGGGAATAAAAGGCGACAGTGTAATATTGATTTTCAGCCGCCCCCGACCGATGGGGCGACCCATCCGCTCAATCGCCTGCGCCAGCGCCACAATCGCTTCGAGGTCCGCGTCGTCCTCTGTCGGGAGCCCGACCATAAAATAAAGTTTCAGCGTGGTCCATCCCGCCTCGAAAACCTGACGAAGGGTTTCAAGAAAGCCGTCTTCGTCCAATTCCTTATTGATAACCGAACGCAACCGCTCCGTCGCGGCCTCCGGGGCAAAGGTGATCCCTGTTTTCCGCACTTTCATAATCTCCGAGGCCAGGGCGATGTCGAAGGAGTTCGCTCGCAGCGACGGCAACGAAACGGCGATATTCTGCGGACGGTATTCGGCGACCAGGTCGCGGACGAGATCCCCAATACAGGTGTGGTCCGTGCTGGACAGAGACAGCAGGGCCAGGTCGCCAAAGCCGGACGCTTCCAATCCAATCCGCGCCGCTTCCAAAATCTGATCGGGCCGCCGCTCCCGCACGGGCCGATTGGTCATCCCCGCATGGCAGAATCGACATCCCCGGGCGCACCCGCGACGAATCTCCACCACGTGCCGATCATGAACGGCCCGCATATTCGGCGCCAGCGGTCGCGTCACCCCGATATCTTCATTCAAATCCCACACGCGGCGATGAACGGGAGCGGCCGGATTCCCCTCCCCGTCGGTTACGGATTCGATTAAGCCGTCGGCGTCGTAGTTGAATTGCAGTCGTGACGGGATATAGATTCCCGACACATTCGCCAGTCGATCCAGCAAATCAGCCTTGGAATCGCCGCCTTCCGATTTAAAGGCGTCCACCACCGCCATGATCTCCAGAACCAGGTCCTCACCGTCGCCAATGGCAAAACAGTCGATAAAATCGCTCATGGGTTCGGGCGCCATGGCCCCTTCGCCGCCAGCAATCACCAGAGGAAAGGCGGCGCT
>JADFCT010000214.1 GCA_017161665.1 Candidatus Sumerlaeota bacterium | reverse complement strand
GGGCACGGCTTGTTTGAGTCCAAACACCGCCGGAGCGACGGCTCGATTCTGGATGTTGAGGTCAGTTGCAGTTATGTGCCCGGCGCCCGGCCGAGCCTTGTGGCTTTTATCCGCGACATTTCCAACCGGAAACAGTCGGAAGCGGATTTACGTTATCAGGCGGCAATTTTCAGGCAAGTGTCGGACGCCATCATCGCCACCGACATGAATCGGCGCATCACCTCCTGGAACTCGGCGGCGGAACTCATTTATGGCTGGTCCGCCCCGGAGGCCATTGGAAAGGATGAGGATGCGTTGCTCCAGACGCAGTATCTGGACCAGCGTTTTGAAGAGGCGCAGGATATCCTGATGCAAACCGGCGCCTGGAAGGGGGAGGTGCGCCAAAAGAGCAAGGATGGACGCGATCGGATTATTGAAGCCTCCATCTCCTGGATACAGGATGCGGACGGCGCCATCGTCGGGGGCGTGACAGCAAACCGGGACATGACGGAGCGACGCGAAGCCCAGCAGTTGCTGGCGCTGAGCGAAGAACGCTACCGTCATATTGTGGAGACGGCGCAGGAAGGCATCTGGATACTGGACGGTCGGGGCATGACAACGTATGTGAACGAACGAATGGCCGCCATGTTGGGATACGATGAAGAGGCCATGCAGGGGCGGTCCTTTCTGGATTTCATGGCGCCGGAAGACATATCTCTGGCGGAATATTATTTAAAGCGTCGTCATGAAGGCATTCGGGAACAACACGATTTCAGGTTTCGCCGGAGCGACGGCTCCGCTGTCTGGACCCTCGTGAGCACCAATCCCTGGATGGACGAGAATGGGGAAATGGCGGGCGTCCTCGGAATGGTTATTGATATTACAGCGCGCAAACGAATGGAAGAAGCGTTGCGGGTCAGTGAAGAACACTATCGCAGCATCGTCAGTGTTCTGCCGGACCTGCTTTTCCGCATTAATTCGGAGTTGCGCTTCACCGATGTGCAAACCACCGCGCCGGAAATGCTCTTGGCGCCGACGGAACACATTATCGGACGCTCAATCTGGGATATCTTGCCGGAAGATGTTGCAAAGTTGACACTTGAAAAAGTAAAACACGCCTTGTGCGCCGGCGCGATTCAGATCTATCACTACGCGCTGGACGTGCACGATCAAAGGCGCGAGTGTGAAACCCGCATGATCCCATGTGGCGATGGTGAAGTGCTGGCCATTGTGCGAGACGTCACCGAATCGCGTCAGGCTGAACATCACTTGCGGCAAAGCGAGGCGCGCTATCTCTCGGTCGTCAATGACCAGACGGAACTGATTTGCCGCTTCACCGAAGATGGCGTCCTGACGTTTGTGAATGACGCTTATTGTCGCTATTTCAGTCAAACGCCGGCGAACCTGCTTGGCCGCTCTTTTTCGCCGATGGTTCCAGATGAAGACATGGAAGTCGTGAATAAACAGATCGCATCGCTGAGTCGGGAGAACCCCATTGTTCATTATGAGCACCGAGTGATTCGGGCGGATGGTTCGATTGGCTGGCTGGAATGGACGGATCGGAGTATCTATGATAAAATCGGACATTTTGTCGAGTATCAGGCAGTGGGGCGCGATATAACGGAGCGCCGGCAGTTGCAAAACCGATTGATGGAGGCTTCGGAGCGAGAGCAGAAACGGCTCGCCCAAGAACTGCATGACGGGCTGTGTCAGGATCTGAAGAGTCTCGAAATAGAAGCGGCCTTGCTGGAAGACGCGGTGGCCGGCATTGATGCGCCGGCCGCGGCGCGGGCTGCGCAGATTGGCCAGCGGATCAATGAAGCGGTTCGCACGGCCTACTCCATTGTGCGGGGGATGCTTCCGGCGGGATTGGATGCGGCCGGTTTCTCCACCGCGCTCTCTAATCTGATTGCGCAAGCCCACACACAGTCTCCAGCGCGGATTGACGCGACGATTGAGGACGACCTGCGTCCCGATACGGGGCCTCAGGCCTATCATTTATATCGAATCGCACAGGAGGCGATTGGAAATGCGCTACGCCATGCTCAGGCGTCGCGCCTCGTGGTCCGATGGGTCAAGGATGGCGAACGGATTCTGCTCGCGGTCGAGGATGATGGCATTGGATGGGCGGAATCTGAAGCGGTCCGCTCCAATGGGGGGATGGGGCTTCTGGTTATGCGCTCCCGCGCGCAAGCCATTGGCGCCACTTTTGAAATCCGCAGCGCTGACGAGGGCGGCACGGAAGTCCGATGCGTCTTGCGCGCCACTTCGTCCGATGGGACGACGGGGACGGAAACGGAGAGCGATCAATGAAAAGGACACGTATTTTGATTATTGATGACCATCCCGCCATGCGACATGGGTTGGCGCAATTGATCGATCAGGAATTTGATTTTGAGGTGTGTGGCGAGGCGGAGGATCGAACCTCGGCGCTTGACGCCATCACAAGAAGTTCGCCCGATTTCATTTTGCTGGATATTGCGCTCAAAGACAAATCCAACACCGGACTGGATCTGATCCACGATATCCAGACCCGTCTGGGGGACATTCCCATTCTGGTCGTCTCCATGCATGATGAAGCGCTGTATGCGGAACGGGCCTTGCGGGCGGGGGCTCGCGGCTACCTGATGAAGCAGGAGCCGATCCGACAAATCCTGGTCGCCATCCGTCAGATTCTGGCGGGCGGCGTCTACTTGAGTGAAGCCGTGAACACGAGCCTGTTGCTCGGGCACGTCGGTTCCATCAGCAAGCCGGACAAGGCGGATCGAATCGATTCTCTTTCGAGCCGGGAATTTGAAATTTTTCGTCTGATCGGAAACGGAATGCAACCGCGTGAAATTGCCGCGGCGTTGAATCTAAGCGCAAAAACCGTCGAATCCCACCGTTCGAATATGCGCAAAAAACTGGGGTTCCCAAGCGCCCGCGAACTGGCCCTTTACGCCGTAGACTGGACGCGGCGGAATCCCTGAACCAGCGAAAAATCTCAAAACAGTTTGAGACTAATCGTATTGACCTACCAGAATTCTAAAATATTCGGTCAATTGACCTATTTTCACCTAGGCCTTTTGTCTGTTTTTAATAAATCGACCATTTCCGGGGTTGAGCCCCTCAAGTGGGATGCCGATAAGACTACGGAAGAGGTCGAGGCTTTTTCGGAGAGACTATGAGGGGATCTGTTGGGCCACTCAGCGAATGCAGCAAATGGAACCAGCCGAATTCAACGGTTCAAGAGAGCGATCGACGTCGGGAAAGCGAGAGAATGAATTGATGAGCCGCACAGAAAATCAAGAAAACACCGAAGAAACGATCAGCAGGCCCACTTCGAAGAAACCGGCCGCCATTGTCGGCGTCGGCGCTTCCGCCGGAGGACTGGAAGCGCTGGAGGCCTTTTTCAAGGCCATGCCCGTGGACAGCGGGATGGCCTTTGTCGTGATCCAACACCTCTCGCCCGACTACAAAAGTCTGATGGTGGAACTCCTGTCGCGCAAGACCGACATTCCGGTGAGTCGCGCTGAAAATGGCGTCGTTGTGGAGCCCAATCACATTTATTTGATTCCTCCCAAGAAGAATTTGACCATCTTTCACGGCAAATTGCTGTTGGAGGACCAGAAGCACCGCGAGGGGATCAATCTTCCGGTGGACCGCTTTTTCCGCTCGCTGGCCGAGGACCAGGGTGAGCGCGCCGTCGGCGTCATCCTGTCCGGCACCGGCAGCGATGGCACGCGCGGTGTGCGCGCCATCAAGGAATGGGGTGGGCTGATCATGGTTCAGGATGACGAGAGCGCCAAGTTCGACGGGATGCCGCGGGCGGCGGCTTCGACCGGCGTGGCCGATTTCCGTCTCCCCCCCGGTGAAATGCCATCGCAACTGGTCGCTTGCCTGCGGCATCCGTATGCGACGCGCCAGGAGCGGCAGGAACAGGCGCTGGCCGACGAAACGGGGCTGACCCGGCTTTTCTCTCTGTTACGCGCCAAGACCAAAGTGGATTTCACTTACTACAAGCCCAGCACCATTACCCGCCGCATCGATCGGCGCATCGCCGTGACACAGGCGACGGATTTTGACGCCTACGTTCAATATCTGGAGCACACACCGGCCGAAATCTCTGCGCTTTACCGGGAATTGTTAATCGGTGTCACCAGTTTTTTCCGGGATCCCGAGACCATGGCGAAATTGCAGGAGCAGGCCTTGCCCGAACTGATGGAACGCTCCCCCAATCGGGAACTGCGATTTTGGGTCGCAGGATGTTCAACGGGCGAAGAGGCCTATACCCTGGCGATTCTGGTCCGGGAAGTGATGGAGACCCTGGGACTGGCTCGGGATGTCAAAATATTCGCCACGGACATTGACCGCAACGCCGTGGCCAAAGCCGGCAACGGAGTCTATCCGGAAAGCATTGCGGCGGATCTGAATCCGACGCTCCTCACAAAATATTTTTACAATCGTGGCGATTCGTATCAAGTATCCCGCACGATTCGGGAGATGGTGATTTTCGCCCAGCACAATCTCATCAAAGATCCTCCCTTCACGCGGATTGATCTGGTCAGTTGCCGGAATCTGCTGATCTACCTTCAGCCCAATCTTCAGCGGCTGGCGCTCGAAATGTTCAGTTTTTCCCTGCGTCACGATGGCATTTTGTTATTAGGCAGCAGTGAAACCGTCGGCGACATGGAGGCCAGTTTCGAGCCCGTCGATCGCAAAGCGCGCATCTATCGCGCTCTGGGGAAGACGAAGACCCGCCCCGACGTGGACGGTTTCGAATTGCGGGCGCGGGAGGAAGGGCGCAGTATTTTGCCGGCGAGCGGCTTCGAACGCTCACCGCGCGGCGGGGCGCGGGGACAGGAACGACTGATCACCCGGCTGTTCGACACATTGGCTGAGACCTATGTGCCATTGGGAGTGGTGGTCAACGAACATCTGGAAATTCTGCACACCCTCGGCAATCCCAGCGGGATCTTCAATCTTCCCTCGGGACGGGCGGTTTATGATATTTCCAAGATGGTGGATCGCGAGCTGGCCATTCCTTTGGCCACGGGCATTCAGAAAGTGTTTCGCACCGGGGAGGAACTGGTTTACAGCAATGTGCGACTTCGCGATAGAGGCGACATGTGGTCGATGCGCCTCCGGATGCGTCCCTTGCCGGGCCGCAAAAGCGATGAATCGATGGTTATTATTTTCTTTGAGCGCATGGAAGAAGCGCGGCCCCTCACCGATTCGCCCGTAGCGGAGTATGATCTGGACGAAGATACCAGTCAGCGGATGCAGGACCTGGAACAGGAACTGCAATTCACCCGTGAAAACCTGCAAGCGACCATTGAAGAACTGGAAACGTCGAATGAGGAACTCCAGGCCACCAATGAAGAATTACTCGCCAGCAACGAGGAGCTCCAAAGCACCAATCAGGAACTGCAAAGCACCAACGAGGAACTGTACACCGTCAACGCGGAGTATCAGAACAAGATCATCGAATTGACCGAGGTGCGCAACGATGTGGAAAATCTGCTTTCCAGTTCCCGTATCGGGACGTTGATTCTCGACGAGAATCTTTGCATCCGTCACTATTCGCCTCAGGCCACAGAGATTTTCCATCTGGTGGACAGCGACATTGGCCGCCCGCTGAAGCATCTTTCGCATCGTCTGGTTGATATGAACGCCCTGGAACTGGCGCACCGAGTCCAGCACAGCGATGACCCCATCGAATTGGAGGCGCAGTCCGAGGATGGCCGCTGGTTCCTGGTTCGTGTTCTCCCCTATCATGTCGGTCCCAATAATGTGGCGGGCGTTGTCTTTACGCTGATCGACATCAATCCCCTCCGACAGGCCCAGGATCGCCTTCAACGTTCCCTTCAAAGCGCGGAGCGGATCGTCCAGCATATTCCGGCCGGGCTTTTGGTCTATGCCGTCAGCCCGAAGGATGAGTTGATTTTGGAAAGCGGCAACAAGGCGGCCGAGGAAATCACGGGGCTTGACCTCAATCAGGTTGTCGGAAAGCGTTTCGAAGAATTATGGCCAGGCGCCCAGGGGGATCGCCTCCGCCAGGCCTTCCTTGACGCCTACAAGAACAATGCGCCCTACTACGAGCCAGAAGTCATCTATGACGATGATCAGCTTCATGGCGTCTTCCATGTACATGCCTTCCGTCTGACCGATGGCCGACTGGTGGTGAGTTTTTCGGATGTTACAGAAAGCAAGCGCGCGCAAGCGGCGCTCAAAGACAGCGAACTTCGCTACAGAACCCTGGCGGACAATGGAAGCGCGCTCATCTGGACAGCGGGGCTGGACAAAAAATGTGATTACTTTAATAAGGTGTGGTTGGAATTTACGGGAAGGACTCTCGAACAGGAATCAGGCGATGGATGGACCGAGGGTGTGCATCCCGAAGACTTGCAGGACTGTGTCCAGACCTATGTCTCTGCCTTTGAAGAGCGCAAGCCTTTCACCATGACCTATCGCCTCCGTCGTCACGATGGACCGTATCGATGGATACAAGACGATGGGGCGCCACGTTTTAATGAGGCCGGGGAATTTATCGGCTACATCGGGCACTGTTTCGACGTAACAGATCGAATCGAGGCTGAAGCAGCGCTCAAAGAAAGCGAGGAGCGGCACCGTCTTCTCTACAAATTACTGGCCGATGCGGA
>JADFCT010000213.1 GCA_017161665.1 Candidatus Sumerlaeota bacterium | reverse complement strand
CCAAGGCGTAAAAAATAGCATACGAGCCATTGCTGTGTATTCCGTGTGGTCAGTGGTCAAATATTTCATCGAGGTTGGCATGATACATGAGTGAGATTCGGGTGCGCATCGCTCCGTCGCCGACGGGGGATCTTCATGTGGGCACGGCTTATATCGGCCTGTTCAATTATTGCTTTGCCAAAAAGAACAACGGCGTTTTCATTTTGCGCGTGGAGGATACGGACCGGCTTCGGTCACGTCGGCAATATGAGGATCGCATTTATGAGGGCCTCCAATGGCTGGGCCTTTCCTATGACGAAGGCCCCGATGTGGGGGGGCCATACGGTCCCTATCGTCAATCGGAACGTGGCGAGATTTATCGCGAACACTGCGCGAAACTCGTCGAAGCCGGCAAGGCCTATCCATGCTTCTGTTCGGCCGAAACCCTGGAGGCCATCCGCAAGGAAACGCGTGAGAAGGGGGGCGCCGGCGGCTATGACAAGCGCTGTAAAGCCTTGTCCCCCGAGGACGTCCAGCGCCGCATCGCCGCTGGCGATCCGCATGTGATCCGGCTGGATGTGCCCGCGGACGGCGAGTGTGTGATCCAGGATGAACTGTTCGGCGAAGTCCGATACCCCTATTCTCAAATCGACGACCAGGTGCTGTTGAAGTCGGATGGGATGCCCACCTATCATCTGGCCAATGTGGTGGACGATCACTTGATGAAAATCAGCCATGTCATCCGGGGCGAGGACTGGCTGCCTTCGACGCCCAAACATATTCTGTTGTACGAGTATTTTGGTTGGACCGCGCCGACGTGGGTTCATATTCCGTTGTTGCTCAATCCGGATCGTTCCAAGATGTCCAAACGCAAGAATCCGACGTCGGTGTTCTACTACCGGGACGCCGGCTTTTTGCCGGAGGCTTTGCTCAACTACCTGGCCACGATCGGTTATCGTCGCCCCGGTGTGGAGGACGAAATGTTCTCGTTGAGCGAGATGATTTCCGATTTTGATTTGAAGAATGTCCGGCTGGGGGGGTCTGTTTTTGACGCGCAAAAACTCAAATGGATGAGTGGTCGTTATATCCGTGAGACCCTGAGCGATGATGCATTGTGGGCCCGTTTCAAAGAGTGGCGGCTGGGCGACGCTTTTTTTCGCCGTCTCATGCCCCTGATTCACGAACGGTTGGAGACGTTGGGCGATATGATGGAGCGGTGCCATTTTCTGTTCGAACGGGAAGTGGTGGTGGACATGGACGATCTGCCACCGAAGGGGCGGAGCGCGGAAGATGTGGTTCTTGCGCTGCAATGCCTGTTGTGGGAATTCGAGGGCCAGGATGACTGGTCGCCCGAAGGGATTCGGGCGGCGATTGAGGACGTCACGGCTTTTATGGATTGGAAGGTGCGCGATATGACCGGAATTTTGTTCCGTGTCATGACGGGGGGCAAAGTGGGGCCGCCCCTGTTTGAGTCCATGGCCCTTATGGGGAAAGATATGAGCCGGGAGCGGATTCGCTCCGTCGTCGAGGTCATTGGGCTTCCGGGCAAAAAGAAACTGAAAAAACTCGAAGAGAGTTTCAAGAATCGCCCAGCGAAAAACGAGGAAACCTCTTGACTCCGAACGACGGTCATTCGTATCAATTACCCAGCTGAAGACTATGCGGCGCGGCCGCACGCAAGGAATAACCGACGATGAGCCCTTTTGAAATTGAACGCCAGGAAACGCCGCACACACGAATCAAAGTGATCGGGGTCGGCGGCGCCGGCACGAATGCTGTTGATTATATGGTCGGCCAGAACATCTCCAATGTGGATTTTGCCGTTGTCAATACGGATGCGCGGGTGTTGGAGCGTTCCAACTGCCCCTCCTGTATTCATATCGGTGAGGAATTGACCCATGGCCTGGGCGCTGGAGGGGATCCGGATTTGGGATACCAGTGCGCGGAGGCCTCAGCCGATCAGCTGGCCGCGGCGCTGGAAAATACAGACATGCTCTTTATCTCCGCCGGCATGGGCGGCGGCACGGGCACCGGCGCCGCGCCGGTAATCGCCCGGTTGGCCAAGGAGAAAAAAATCCTGACCGTCGCCATCGTCACCAAGCCCTTTCGCTTTGAAGGACGCCAGCGTCGGCGCAAGGCCGAAGCCGGATTGGAACGGCTGCGCGAAGACGTGGACACGCTCATCGTTATTTCCAATGATCGCCTGTTGGAAGTGGTGGGACGCAAAACCTCCCTGGTCGAGGCCTTCGGGGTGACAAACGATGTCTTGACACAAAGTGTACGCAGCATTTCCAGCCTCATCTCCACACCGGGCCTGATCAATGTTGATTTCGCCGACATTTCGTCAGTCATGCGCCTGAAGGGCGGGGCCGTCATGGGGGTGGCCAGCGCCAAGGGCGAAAACCGGGCCCTGGAGTCAATCAACAAGGCCAGTTCCAGTTCCTTGCTCGATAAGATGGTTATCGATGGCGCGCAGGGGGTTCTGGTGTGCATCACCGGCGGCCCCGACCTGACCCTGTATGAAATCGACGAGGCGATGACCTCCATCTACAACTCCATTGACGAAGACGCCGATGTTATCTTCGGCGCGGTGATCGACGACCAGGCGGGCGACGAGATTCTGGTGACGCTCATCGCCACCGGCTTTCCCGTCTCGGACGATTCGGTGGATGATGAACCGCCCCGACGTCTGGCAAAGCCCGAGTCTGCGGCCACTTCCGAGTCAGGGACCGGCAGTCTGGCGCGGCCCGGCGCGGCCGCCCGTCTTCAATCGCCCACCATCCCGCGTCCCGGGGGCGCGGGGATGCCGCGACCGGAAGCCCGCCCCATGCCCGGCGCGCCGCGGCCGGAGCGGACCTTGTCCGGAACCCAGGGGCTTCGCGTGCCTCCGTCGCCGCCGCCGACACCCGGCCCCGGCGCCACGTCAAAATCCGCCACACAGGGGCTGCCACGCCCCACATTGATGACGCCACCCGCGCCACCCCCGCGTCCGGCGCCGGCTTACGAACCCAAGGAAAAGCCCGCCGGGTCAGATATTTTCCGAGAAATCGAATCCGAGGCTCAGGCGCCGCCCGCGCCGCCCGTTCCCAATGCCGAACCAACGGCTGAAACCCAGCGGATCGATCTGCCGTCGCCGCCACCGGTTCCCGACACCGATTCCCGGGAGGAAACGCCGGAAGCCGTCCCCGCTCCGGAAAAAGGCGGATTGGGCGCTTCACTCAAGGCGAAACTCTCCAGCATGATGTCGGACTCCGGCGCGTCGGCTCCCGAGAAAACAGAAGACGCCCGTGAAGAGAAAAAAAATCTGTGGGAAGACATTGATCCCCCCACCGCCTGAGCAACACCGTTCGAGCCGAAACCGCAGAAAGGCCCTTCCCTGTGAAGGGCCTTTTTAGGATCTGGAACCGGCGAAAAAATCGAAAAGACAAGGGATCATCCGCGTTTTCACAATTCTCAAAGAGGCTCCCCAATGATCTGGTCCCATTTCCCACCGCTATTCGCCCTTTCAGGGCCCCTGTCGCTGGCTCAAAAATTGCTTGATTGTGGATGGGCGCGGACGCCCGGTCCGGTTATTATCTTGAAACGGCGTCCGCAAACCGATACTTTCCAACCAGCGGTTCGCCCCTGATTCCGGATATGGACCGGAAAAATTACCCCCGGAGGTTCCTCTCATGCGCGCTTGCCCGGACAATTGCTCGCTCGTCTTTCCCCCTGTGGCGCGTCGGTTGGTATGGATTCTGGTTCTGCCACTGGCCTTGAGCGGTTGCGCCACCTGGCTTGCTCCGGTCGCCGATTTGTTTCGATTGGAAGAGAAAGTGACCTTGGAGTGGCGGACGGAGTCGGAGACCGACAATTACGGCTACAACATCATGCGCAGCGAATCGCCGGACGGCCCTTTCGTCAAAATTAATCCCGTGATTATCGCGGGGCATGGCACCACCAACACGCCCCATGAATACAAGTATATCGATAAAGAGGTCGAAGCAGGCAAAACGTATTACTACAGTTTATATAGTTTGTCCTACGACGGCGAAGAAACCTGTCTGGGCACCATTCCGCATGTGGTACCCGATCATTGATTTTTGGAAAAGTGAAGCAGATGACTATGAACCGATGGCATTGTATCCCATACGCGGTTTCCGTCTGGATGGCGCTCCTCGTGATTGGTGGCGCCTTTCCGGTTTCGGGACAGACCGTGTCGCGTCCCACGAATCCCCAGGTTGTGCAGACGCAGCGCGAGCGAATCCGGCAATTGATGGCCAAACGCAAAGCGGAGATCGAAGCCAAGCGGGCCGAACGCGAAGCGCTCGGGGAACCAGCGGAAGAAGGTCAGACGCCCCCCGATACGCCGAGGACGCTACCGCCCGGGGCGGCGCCGGGCAGCCTGCCACGGTCGGCGGTCGCTCCGCCGCCAGTGGCCGAAGCGCCACCGGCGGAAGAAAGTGGACCGGTGATCACCTCGCGTGTTTTTCTCACCATGGACCCGCAGGGAACCACTACCTATGTTGATCGCCTCTTCGATTCCCGCGTGACAGCGCGCAACGAATACCGCGCCCCGATCGACGGCGTGGAGATTCAATTGGTGTGGTCGCCCCAAGTCGTTGAACTGGTGGCTGTCAGCGACGCTTCCTTGACGCCCTATGGCCGAAGCGCGCCCATTTATGAATGCGATCCGGAAAAGGGACGGCTTTACTACAAAACGACGCTGGCCAAACCCCATCACTTCAATAACGCCGGCCTGCTTCAACTCCGATGGAAAACCCGAATGCCGGCTGTTTCCTCGCCCATCCAATTTGTAACGAGCGCGGACCCCTCGTCACCGACCACTGCGCTGCGCTATCGCGATCTGGATCAGTTGGGTTTGGAAAGTGATCCTCACGACGGCGTTCTACACGCTATGGTCTCGGTCACCTCGCCCGAATGGCACACAAACCGTCCCATCCTGGAACGCGCCCTGGTTTCCCTGGATCAGGGGATTCGCCTGACCATGGACGCGCCCACCACGCAGCCCCTGCATGTCGGGGACGTGACAACGGTGACAGTGCGACTTGAGAATCCCTCCCGGCAATTCATGGATTCGCTCCGCGTTCGCATCTGGTTTGATCCCAATGTCCTGGAAGTCATGGATCAGGATCGCCGTAACTGGATTCGCCGGGGGATCAACGTCTGGGATGGCCCGGCGCGTGAGCGTTATCCGTTCCAATTCCTGGGAACCAACGAAGTCAACAACAAGCGGGGGCAAATTGACTACTGGATGGGGATGGGGGAACGGTTTATCCCCTCCGATGGCGATCTGTTCCATATCATCTTCAAAGCCAAAGCGCCCATTGCGGACAATGTCTTATGTTTGGATGTGACGGCGGATGATCGGCCCGGTTCCGAGCCGCACACGGCCATATACGCGGACGGGCGGAATGTGACCGACTACGGCATCATGTTGGATCGATATGATGTGTTCCACGATATGCCGATTTATCCCGCCCGGGCGGGCGAGTCCGGCGCTGCCCCCCCCGCAGGGGCGCCGGTCGGTTGATGAATGGCGCCCCCCCCCCTGAGGGGAGCAAAACGGGGCGATGCTCACGATGCGGGTTGGGATGGTTCTTTCGGATTGGAATCCGGCAAAATGGAGCGGGCGCCGGCGCGGACACGTCCGTAGTGTTTGGAGATCAAGCGGCGAACGGTGTCCTGAGAGGCCACATAAACGACGACTTTGCCAAAGCCGGTGCGAATTTTGAGTTCCTCGAGTCCCACGTAGTTGATCGGCTGACCAATGACCACTTCCAAAGTGTCGTCTTGGGCGCGCAAGGGAATGAGTTCGTAGTCCAGCGCCACGTTGACGCTCACCCGTCGAATCAGGTCGGGATCAATCTTGATTTCCGACTCCTTGATGGGGCGGGCCTTGAGCTGGCGGCTCACGGCGCGGGAAATCACATCCGGAGCCACGGCGCCCAGTTCCACCAGGCACGATCCCAGTCGCATCCCGTTGCGCGCCTGTAAATCCCTGGCGGCTTCCAACTGCTCTTTGGTGATGGCGCCTTCAGCGATCAGCATTTGTCCCAAAACGTTTTTCACCCTTGCTCTCCTTCACGGTTCTGCGGTTCGGTTCCCACCGGATTTTCCGCCGAAGGAACAATCCAATCCGCAATTACAGACAACACCGCTTCGCGTCCTTCATGCTTGATCGTCGAGAACGGGATCGGGGGGCCTTGGGCGTGAGATCCCACGGCCTCCCGAATCGCTTTGATCTGCCGGGCGCGTTCGCTTCGTTTAAGTTTATCGACTTTTGTGATCGCTACTTGAACGCGAATGTCATGACGGGACAAAAAATCGATCAACTGAAGGTCCGAATCCATCGGCGCGCGCCGCGCGTCCATGAGGACCACCACGCCAGCCAGTCGATCGTTGTTCAGCAAATACTGCTCAATCATGGGGCGCCACTGACGCTGAATTTCGTCGGGGACTTTTGCGTATCCGTAGCCGGGCAAATCAACGAAATAAAGCGTTTCATTAATGAGAAAGAAATTGATCCGCTGGGTTCGTCCGGGTGTGCGGCTGGAATGCGCCAGCCGCTTGAGGCGCACCAAAGCGTTGATAAGACTGGATTTTCCCACATTCGACCGACCGGCGAAGGCGACCTGCGGCCAGTCGTC
>JADFCT010000212.1 GCA_017161665.1 Candidatus Sumerlaeota bacterium | reverse complement strand
GGGGAGGTTTTTTTACTGAACCGGGGGGAGCGTAACCGTCTAACCGCCCAGTCCCGACGTTAGAGGATTTCTTTCAGTTACAGCCCCCCCCGTCGTTCCGGCGGTTCTGTGGCGCCCGGTCTCAATGAAAGGGGCTGATGCGCACGGTGTCGGGCGCGGTGTGAGGGCTGGGCGGCTTTGCAGAGACAATTCGCAGCATACATCTTCTTTCCCTTCTATTCTTCATGTAAAAAAATGACGGAATCCATGTAGTTACGCAACTTGAAGGAATGCTCTAATCCAGAGGATCCTGCAACGGATCGGATAACACGAGAAGAAATTCGTTGACATTGGTGTTGACCGGATCAAACATGGAAACCAGCCAGTGGGGGGGATCCGTAAACTATCGAAAAAAATCAAGGCGCTCCGCCAGGGTAGAACGGGTTGGGAATGCGACGAGATGAGCGAAGGGTGAAGAGGCGACCGTTCCTCCTCCCGCGTCACAACCCTTTCAGAGATTTCCACCATGCCTCAAAAAACAAGCCCAGGGAGTCGCTTATTTCTCCGGGCCATTTGTCCGATTTACGCTGAACCAGAACAATATTGCGAAAGGGTATCCGGCGAGGAACGAAATTCGATTGACGCTTTCCGAACAATCTGACTGCGGGGGTGAACCGGGCTTGGGCATTCAAAATTATCCATTTCTTGTATTGTGCGTTCTAATGGTCATCCCGGTATTTGCCTCCGGTGTCTTGCGGAGGGATCTTGTCATTCATATGGCCAGGATGGCCCTGATTTCGCTGCCGTTTGCATTTACGGAGTTCATGTTTTATCCGGATTACTGGGATCCGCCGTTTCTTTTCGATGCCGCCATGAGGTTTGGATTCGGATTGGAGGACTTTCTTTTCGTGGCGGCCCTTGGCGCCATGTCAATAGGGCTCTATCCTGCACTTGCACGAAAACAACTCCAGAGGGTTAAACCACAGGCGCCCCCTCTGGCCGTCTTGAAAATTGCCCTGCTGATAGGCGCCGCCTTGCTGGCAGCCGTGGCCGGCTGGGTCGCAGAATACCCGGCGATCTATACAGGATTGGTCATTATGATTGCCCTACCGACCATTTTGCTGCTGACCTCCCGTCCGGATCTGCGGTACCACGCCTGTATGAGCGGAGGCGCGGCGCTGAGTGGCTACGTCGGTGTCTGCATGGCGCTGGAACTCATTCTGCCCGGAACCTTCGGGCGTTACTGGCATACCGACGACCTTCTGAATGCGTTTGCCGGGCCGCTGCCGGTAGAGGAACTGCTGTACGGCTTCTCGGCCGGATTTTCCGCCGCGGTGATCTATCCTTTTGCATTCGGTCTGGAATTCAGGCGCTATTCGGAATTATCTGTATCAAAAATAAGGGCATGGATACAGGCCTCCCGTCTGCCGTCCCAGGGATATATTTTTTGTCCGCTGCTTCTTGGGCAGGCCTTCTGGTTCAGCCAGTCCGGGACCTTCAATCTGCCCTTGGCGGCTCTGACCTGGCTGTTCGGTTTAATGATCCAACTTTACATTGTTTACGCTAATGATCTGGCCGATGTCGCTATCGACCGGTTGAACGCAACGTTTACGCCTTTCTCTGGCGGCTCGCGCGTTCTGGTGGAAGGCAAATTGACCGTGTCGGATCTGAAAAGGGCGGTGGCCGTCACCGTGCTTTTCAATGGGCTGATCGGGCTTTGTCTTCTTGTTCAGGGGCGACCACTTGCGCCTTGGCTGATCTTGATCTCGCTGGCGCTGTTGTGGTTATACAGTTTCCCCCCGGTTCGTCTTTCCTATCGCGGCGGCGGCGAAATCCTGCAAATGGCCGGCGTCGGCTTGATCCTGCCGATCTTTGGGTACTACGTTCAGGCCGGTTCGCTGGAGGCTTTCCCATGGCGATATGTTGCGGCTCTCCTTCCTCTCCAGCTGGCATGCGCTTTTTCCACAACCCTTCCAGATGAACCGTCGGACCGGGCGGGTGGCAAAAAAACAATTGCGGTGATTCTGGGGGGAAACAGGACCAAAGCGGTTATTCTCGCCCTCCACTTGCTGACGTTGATCCTGCTGGCCGGCGTCATCCTGTCGGAGCATCAGTTACTCATTTTCCTGTCGGTAAGCGCAGTTTCCATGGCTGCCATTTCCGGACTGATCCTCTCTCGCTCGCGCGCCGTTCCAGGATCGCGGTCCATGCTTGTGTTCGTGACCTGCTCAATTCTGGCGACCCTCGGATTAACCACCTCAATTGCGATCGAGCGTTTTGTCTCGGCCAGGAGTGTTCAATCCGAACAAGAACAAAGCCATACTCCTATCGTATTTGACAATCAATCCATGCGCCTGACGGGACGCCCCGTCAGGTGATGGTTATCATATACCGACAAATTCAATAGACATCGCATACCCCCATTATTGGGGGGGGGATCGAATGGCAAATTGTTGGTACTGCCTTTTCGGTGGGATACCCCTCACGTATGCTTGCGATGTGACACCCTTGCGTATCGTAGGAATTATGAGTATGGATCCAACTATTATCACGGTTCTGACGATCCTCAGCGCCACTGTGCTTGCGCTCATTTTCGAAGCCGTTCGCATAGACGTCGTTGCGCTTGTCTGCATGTTGGCGTTGGGATGGACCGGCGTGCTGACGCCGCAAGAAACGCTCTCCGGTTTTTCTTCCAATGCCGTGATCGCTATGATAGCCGTCATGATTTTAGGACAGGGCATTGCTCAAACCGGCATCATGGATCGGTTTTCCCGCGCAGTCTTGAAAAAAGTGGGGACCAAAAAGTCGAGCGTGATTGGGGTAATGTCTTTATCGGTGGGGGTGCTATCGGGATTTATACAGAACATCGGCGCGGCGGCGCTTTTTTTGCCGGGAATTCTCAATATCTCACGCCGGGAAAAAATCCCGGCATCGGGTTTGATCATGCCGATAGGATTTGCGGCCATCGTAGGCGGCACATTGAGCATGGTCGGCTCAGGCCCACTGATTCTGATCAATGACCTCCTTCGCGGCGCTGACTTGGCGCCTTATGGATTATTCAGCGTAACTCCGGTGGGTATTCTATTGCTTCTTTCTGGAATTGGCTTCTTTTTCTTATTTGGCAAATACGTTCTACCTCATTCAGAATCGCCGGGCGCATCCGTTTCGGAGCAGGAGAAACTCATTGACGCGCTACATCTGCCGCATCATATCTGTCACTATGTGATTCCCCCAGACAGCGCATTGGCAGGCAAAACGACCGAACAATCGGGAGTATGGGGACAATTCAATCTCAATATTCTCGGTATCACGCAAGGCAGGGAGGCGGAATATGCGCCCTGGCGAGAAGCGACGTTCGAGGCTGGACAGGAGATGGCGCTTTTGGGCAATGAAGAAAATGTGAAACAATTCGCCTCTGCCTACAGTCTGATACATCAAGAACAGGCTTATCGATTTTCCAGTCTCAACGACCCCGCCCGCGCCGGTTTTGCAGAAGTCATCATCCCGACTCGTTCGGAGATGATCGGTCAGACCATTCGCCAATTTTCACTTCGCAAACGGTATGCCGTGGAGCCGGTGATGATGTTCAGCAAGGGAGAAGAAATCCGGGGTGATTTTTCAGACCATCCGATACTTTCCGGCGACACAATGATTGTCTATGGTTTGTGGGAGAATATAAGCGATCTGAAAACGAACTCTGATTTTGTGGTGGCGACGCCGTTCACAGTCGAAAAGAAACAAACCCCCTCAAAATCCTGGGTCGCTGCGCTGTGTTTCTTATGCGCCATTGGATTAGCAATGACCGGCGCTCCCATCTCGCTGGCTTTTTTCACCGGCGCGATCGCTATGGTATTGACCCGGGCGCTTACCATCCAGGAGGCCTATCAAGCCATTGAATGGAAGGTTGTTTTTCTTCTTGCCGGGCTTATTCCCCTAGGGGTCGCCATGCAGAAGACCGGAACCGCCACTTTTCTGGCAGAGAAAGTGATGTCGCTGGTTCAGGGCGGGCATCCGGCGCTGATCCTTTTGGCCGTTGCGATTTTATCCACCTTGTTTTCGCTGTTTATGTCCAATGTGGGGGCGATTGTGGTGTTGGCCCCGCTGGTCATGAGCATGGCGCACATTGGCGGCCTTGATCCGCGCCCCCTGGCTTTGATGGCTGCGGTGTGTGCGGCAAATTCCTTTATTTTGCCCACCCATCAGGTCAATGCGTTCCTGATGTCCTCGGGCGGATATCGTAATGCCGACTATTTCAGGGCCGGTGGCGGAATGACCATTTTATTTCTTGTGATTGTCGTGCCGGTGTTTTATTTTCTCTATCTATAGGCCCAAACACTAAAGGAGAAATCTCATGCTGCTTAAACATTTTTTCATCGGTAAAATTGCGCACAGTTCTTACCTGCTCGCGGGTAAGAATTGTTGCGCTGTCATCGATCCTCAACGGAATGTCGATGTCTACATCACCGAAGCCCGTAAGATGGGGGTGGAAATCACCCACATTCTTCAGACTCATCTTCATGCTGATTTCGTTTCGGGCCACATGGATCTGGCGGAAAAAACCGGCGCCCGAATTTACATAGCGAAATCGGCACAGTGTTCCTTCGATCACGTGGCCCTGACGGAAGGCGATTCCATCGAATTGGAGGATATGCTTCTCCAGGTATTGGAAACCCCTGGCCATACCCCGGAACATCTCAGCTATGTCGTGATCGACAAAGCCCGGTCCGATAGCCCCATCGGCGTGTTTGTGGGCGATACGCTTTTTGTTGGGGATGTCGGAAGGCCAGACCTTTTCCCCGACATGGCAGAGGAACTGGCGGAAAAACTCTACCACAGCCTGCATGACAAATTATTGAAACTACCTGATTATGTCGAAGTCTATCCCGCGCACGGCGCGGGTTCCTTGTGCGGTCGTGCGATGGGCGCCAAATGGCGCTCCACCATCGGCTATGAACGCAACTTTAACTCTGCGCTTCAATTCAAAGACCCATCGGCGTTTATCAAATCCCTTACGGAGGATATGCCACCGGCCCCTGATCATTTTAGCCGCTGCAGCGACATCAACCGCCAGGGACCGGCTCTGATTGACGACCTCCCCACGATGGAGGAATTAGGCCCAAGCCAATTCAAGGAACGCATGAGCGCCGCCAATATTGCCCTCCTGGACACCCGCGGCTATCACGCCTTTGCCGGCCAGCACATCCCCGGCGTCTGGCATCTTGATCTCAACGGCAACTTTCCGACTTTTGCCGGCTGGGTTTTGCCGACGGACAAGGATATCTTATTGATAGCCGATGATTATCGGAAGGCGCTGGAATCCAATACCTGGGCGCGCCGGGTTGGCGTGGATCGTATTGTGGGTTATCTGGATGGCGGCATGGTCGCCTGGGCCATGGCCGGTTTTGAGACCAGTCATATCAATCTGACTTCAGCCGAGGACTTGCACGACATGACCACCGGCGCCACCAGTTTTGTTCTACTCGACGTCCGCGCACCCCTGGAATATGCGGATACCCATATCAAAGGCGCCATCAATATCCCGGTGGCTGAGTTGCGCACCCGCCACAATGAACTGAATAAGGACAAAAGAATCGTCCTTATTTGTAGCTCGGGGAATCGTTCCACCCTCGGCGCCAGCATTCTCAAACAGCATGGATTCAACAATGTCTATAATGTCGCCGGTGGATTGACGGGCTATCGCGCTGCCGGGTACAGCCGGGAGTGCCGGATCTGCGTCAATCCCCATGGCTCGAGATTCTTCACGAACTTTAGCGAAGTTAAGAGACACTGGGACGCAGAATAAACAATGGAGGGCAATCGGATGGAATTCTTAACCGAAGTGCGCTGGTCGCCGTATGTCGTTGGCATTGGCATTGGTATCCTGAGTTGGCTCACTTTTCGCATCTCCAGAAAACCGCTCGCCTGTTCAAAGATGACGAAGAAGGAGGTGCAGTATGAAAACTGAAGATACGACAGGATCCCCCATTTACCTTGCCCTGAACATGTCTAAAGTTTTGAACAATGAAGAAAGTTTCGATCTGATGGGCAAAGTGGGGCCCCGGGTATGTATCACCACCGCCACACACCCGGGATTTGTCGGTTTTATGGCTAGCCTCCAAACAGGCATTTTACCTCTTGCAGGTAGATTTGGGGGAGGTAGCATTCACATGGAAAAGACGCTGAACCCTCTCCGCAACTATCAGTATACCATGTGGGAACATTGGCAAGATCATGACGAATTTCATGAAAAACAATTCGACCGGATCTTCGAGCTATGTACCCGTTGCCTGGAGATGGTAGTGGAAGGCCCTTGGGAGCCGGTTTACCGCATTGTCAAAGCCCAGATGTCGCCGGTTCGATCTATGGGGCAAATCGCCGGTCTCGGTAAAGATTTTGTACAGCAAAAAGATTTCATCCGCTTTGCCACCCCACAGCGCTGTGTCGCCATTGGCGAACATACGGTGGTTCCGGGAAAGGAAAAGGCATTTGAAGAAGGCGCAATCAAAACGATGGACGCCTTGTCTGACTCAACTGGTTTTCTCGGGTACATGATTTTGAAGCAAATCGGGGTCTGCGCATTGGGCAGCTTTATGCTCGACCCGGTGTCAATGGCGGAAACCTTGCAGACACTCGGAGCCAACCCGCCGAGGAA
>JADFCT010000020.1 GCA_017161665.1 Candidatus Sumerlaeota bacterium | reverse complement strand
GGGCGCGATACTTATCCCACTCGCGATCTTGGCGCACATTGCCCACCTCGCCGCGATCCGTATTGCGTTTTCGCATGGAGAACGCCAGCCCCAGCACGGCGTCATGAAGGTCGCGGGTCAAAACCAGGCGGACGTAATCCACTTCATCATAGTCGCCGTCATAGGAGAATTTGATCTCGCCGGTCCATTTTTCTCCCAATCGGGCGCCCAGAATCGGGGTCACATCGAATCGAGTGTCCTGTTCGTTGAAGTCGTTTTCGTCATCCGCATCCTCATACAAATTCGCCTGTCCCCGGCCCGGATCGCTGTTGAGATCTTCGGTCACACCTGTGCGAAGGACAAACCAGGCGCGTTCATGTTTCGGGAATAATTCGAATTGAGAATAGAGGTGCAGAATTTCTCGGTCGTAAGAATTCTGAGCCGAGTCGTGACGCTGGCGAATGGTCTGATAGTCAATCCCCGTCTGCATGGCGAAGACTTCTTCGGGGGACATGTACTCGCCACCGAGGTGGACCCAATTGACGGCCTCATTGGGGGCAATGTCGCCACTGGGCCTCAAATTTTGTCCGGCGTTCAGGAGCAACTGCAAATCCGGTTTGGCGAGATGATAGGCCAGCCCTCCCGTGAGTTCATGCGTATCGATGGGGAAATCGTACAAGTCGCTACGGCTGTATTGATTCCCGATTTCCCGGTACCATTCGCCCAGCGACCGCCCCCCCGATTCGCGCACATAGTAGCGGGCATAGCCGCGCAGGGCGTCGGTGAAGCGTGTGGACCATTTGGATTCATAATCCGCATAGCCGAACCCGGAGTCATAGTCCCGCAGACTGTACTCTTCCTCGCCAACCAGGAACGTCTCATCGTCCACCCAGATGGCGCCGTCCGGCGGCGCCTGGGGATTGGTGGAATTTTCGCCGATCTGCCGCGAGCGTTCCTCGTACTCTTCGATGTCCTCCAGGGTGACCATTTCATCCTGGTCATAGCCGTAGTCGTTTTTTTGCCGGTCCAGATAGGCGGCCCCAAAGCCGAAGCGATTGGTCCAGACGCTGGTATCGTTGATGCGCCAGGCGTGGAGCAAAGAGTTGTAGACGTCGATGCCGCGCACATAGGCGTCGTCACCCGTGTCCAGGACATTCAACCCCTTGTCGAGGTTGTTGATCAGGTTGACGTCAAACATATAGTAGAGTGGCGCGCGGGTGGGTTTGAGCCAGTTCGAGGCGATCGTCACCTGGGGCTGGCGCTGCGAGACGCGCCCCCATCGTTCCGAGGGGATCCCCTCGATATCCTCTCCGAATCGCACATCCGCATTCGCCCGTCCCCGGGCGTCCAGATCAGCGTCAAAATCCGCGTCGTTGTCATAGGGATTGGAGAAATCATTGATCCGGTCGCGAGCGATCCGGTCCTTGACGTCCACCATGATCCGGGCCAGCCACTGCTCCTTGACCAAGGTCAAAGCGGCGCGAGCGCGACGCTCGGGGGTTCGGCGGATTTCATCATCATAGAAGAAGTCAAAGAGGTCGTAGTGAATATCGGGGTCGGAAATCCAATCGGCGTTGACCATGATCTGGAGTTCCTGGGTGATGTCGGTTCGGTGCATCCAGGCGGCGCGATAGCGATCCGTGTCGTCATCGGCGTCACGAGCGTTGACCTCTCGGTCACGATCGTCAATGCCGTACAAGATCACCTCTCCACTGTGGCGGTCGTAGTCCAGATTATATTTATCTTCCAGCCCCAGCCCCAGGCCACGAGCGGTGTAAAAATCTGTGATCAGTTTGGTGTGCTTGAACGAGCGGCGTGTCGTTTCCGTCGGTTCTTCGGGGTTGGGCAGATATTCTTTGAAATAATAGTCATAGGTCATCCGGCCCACTCCACCCAGGTCCGAATCATAGCCGAAGAGGAACGACCACGCGGAGTTTTCCTGAATGGAACGGGTGTAAGCGGGCATATAGGCGACGGGAAGTTCACCCAGGTAAAGGACAGCGCTGCGGGCGAAGATGCGATCCTGCTCATAAATAATGAACTCCCGCGCCCGGACAAAATAATGGGGATGCGGAAAGTCGCAGCCTGTCACAGTGGCGTTGGACATGAGCGACATGGACTCATTCATTTTTTTGAAGGCGGGATTTTCCTGATCCTCGTCCTCGGGCGATTGAAAGCGCATCCCGCTGAAATCACCGTCCACCTGATAGGCGCTGCCGGACTGGGAGTTGAAGTTGAAACGAATCCATTTGGAATGGATAATGTCCGATCCCTTTCGCAAAATCACATTGCCGGTTCCGAAGGCCTCATAGAGACGAAGATCAATCTCGAGCACATCGGCTTCCAGAATATAATCATCCACATAGACGGTCGTTCGCGACCGCCCATACATCATGTGGTGTTCTTCATCATAATCCAGATTATCGGAGACCACACGGATGCGCCCGAATTGGGAGCCCCCTTGATCTTGGGCGGCTTCCTCTTCCGTCTCGGTCTCGCCGTCCGGCGCGACTTCCAAGCCCATCTCAAAGGCCTCGGTGATGTCATAGAGGGCGGGATCGAACTGCCTCGGGCCGATCTCTTCCAATCGGCGCGTCGTCCGCTCGGCCACCGATTCCACCCGACGCATTCGGGCATACTCACGTTCATTCCACCCAACCTGAGCGGCCGGCTCGGAATTCTGAGCCCTGGGCAACGGGGCGCAGACCCCCCACACAAGTAAGGCGCTGAAAATCGCGAGGTATCGCGGGAATCTATGACGTCTAACACCGGTCATGGAGCGGGCTCCACATCTTGGGATGAAATAGCCGTTGGGCGTGTTGTCTCTCTTACATAAATCATTGCCGCAATGTTCGACGCATGAGGATCATACCGATCCCGCCAAGCACGATATTGGGCATAAATATCATGGGAACGCCAATCGAAGAAAGCGCAGACGTGCTGCGCGTCAATTGGACGCCCCATTTTAAGAGTATGTAATAAGCGAACGTCAGCCCCAGCGCAATAGCAAAACCCAGGGTTTTTGCCGACGGACGAATATAAATGGCCAGTGGAATCGCCAGCAGAATGACAAAGACACAAGCCAGAGGCATACTGAGCCGTTCCGCAATTTCGGCTTTGTAACGGCGCATATACTTGTCGTCCTTGTAAACGCCGATCAGATCGGGATTCTTTTCGTCGTAAATCGCCTTGACCGATTCCACTGTGGGGTATTCTTTCCCCTCGATCGTTTCCCATTGCAACCGTTCCAGGAACTCTGGCGCCACTTGGGCGGTCTTGACGGCTTCTTCGTATTCCGCCATCTTTTCGCGCCACGCTTCAGCGTCCTGATCCCACCCTTCCTGCAAGGCCTTGTCCAGCCGACCGCGATAATCCGCCAAAAACCAGAATTTATCCGCTTCGTTCCGAATTCGCAACAGACGAAACGCGTTAACCAGTTCTCCAAAGCGCATCATGGATTCGTGTTTGACAAAGCGTCCCTCACCGTCCCGGTCGCCAATGGCCAGCTGACCCGAGTGCGTCATTTTCCGGAAATGGGCGATATCATAAGGAATCGGTTTGTCTTGAGACAGATCGGGGCTTCCCCCCAGACTTTCCAAGCCGCCCAGGGCCGCGCCGGACGAGGCCGTGTCGTCAGTGGCGGGGCTTTGCAGGAAGTGGAGGGTTCCATCATAAAGCGCCATGGTAATGGAGGCGCTTTCTTCTTGTGGGATCATTTCGCCCACCGGAGCCGTGATCAACACCGTCGCGTCAAGTTTGCCCCCCAGTTCATTATTCGCGTCTTCATCCTCGCGATACAATTGCGCCGCCTCGGGATCGTCCTCCGCCTTGTTGACGCTCATGTCCAGCGTCACATTGCGCATTCGGTCCGAGGATTCGTCCCATTGGCCGAAGGAGAAGGCGATGCGGCTATCCGATTCCGTTCGAATCAGGTCCGAGTATATCCGCCCCGGCCGAATCGCGTTCTTGAGTTTATAGCGAATTCGCAACTCCAAGTCTTCCATCCGCAAGGCCAGGGCCGGCGTCAGCGACAGGTTCATGGCCATCATGGATGCCGAGAGCACGCCGGCCAGGGCAATGATGGGCCAATAAATCCGCCACAAATGGACGCCACTTGTCCGGATCGCGATGATCTCATTGTCTGAAGCCATGCGCCCGATGCCCAGCAACACGCCCAGCAACATGGCCATGGGCACCGTCAGCGGAAACAAGGTGGGCAAAGCGCAGGCCACCAGTTCACCCACGTCCAGCGGTGAAACCTCGGTGTTGATGAGCAGGTCCATCATGTCGAAAATCATCCGCACCAGAAGCAGAAACGTAAAGACCAGAAAACCCAGCAAACTGGGACCAATGATTTCACGCAATGTATAGCGTTGAAGGATACCCAACAAGACCGCCAACCTCCAAAAAGCATCTAAAAGACCATTGAAGAGGGCCAAAGGGACCAAAGTCAATCGAATAAGGAGGTTGCCTGTGACTTTGAAAGGCGCACGGGCAACGGCGATTTGGATTGCGTGACCAGCAGACTTTGGCTTAATGTCAATAATGTCGCTACCAAAGCGACCAAAGGATGACCTTGCCGCCAATGAGGAGACTGGATTCCATGCGATTGATCCGTTGGGGAGTTGTTGCGTTGTTGGTCACGACACTGACTGGCGCAGGATGCGCTCTGATCGAATCATATGGTTGGGGGCCCAGCGCGCCCGACTATTCGAATCTGCCGCCACTGGATTATCCCGCGCCCAATGACAGCACATCCTATTATGGATACCGACTCTACGAGTTCTTCCTGGAAGGCCGCGCCTGCAAAATCGTGGCGCCCCACACGGTGGCCATCGGACGGCCCTGGGTCTGGCGGGCCCGATTCTGGGGTCATGAGCCACAGACGGAACTGGAATTGCTCAACCGAGGCTTTCATCTGGTCTATATCGACGTGTCGGACATGTTCGGCGGCCCCGAGGCCGTCGAGTTATGGAACACCTTTTATCGGTATCTTACGGGGAAACTGGGATTCGCTCGCCGTCCGGCGCTCATCGGCATGAGTCGCGGCGGATTGATCGTCTATAACTGGGCGGCTGCCAATCCGGACAAAGTGGCCTGTATCTATGCGGACGCCCCGGTCTGTGACATCAAAAGCTGGCCCGGTCCGGACGACCGCGTGCTCTGGCGTAAATGTCTGACCGCCTACAAACTCGCCAACGACGAGGCGGGCATGGCCTTCCAGGGCAATCCCGTGGACAATCTCAAACCCTTGGCTCGGGCGGGCGTTCCCCTGCTCCACGTCTGTGGCGATGCGGACGAGGTCGTGCCCATGGAAGAAAACACCCGTGTGGTCGAATCGCGCTATCGCGCCTTGGGCGGATCGATCCAGGTTATTGTCAAACCCGGCGTCGGCCATCATCCCCACAGCCTGAAGGAACCGGAACCCATCGTCTCCTTCATCTTCGCCCACACCTTGGAGCGCAACGGCATCGCCTTTGGGCGCTGAGGGCGGCTATGGCCTTCTGAGCTCCTTTGCCGATCGGCGGGCCATTCGATAGATCTCATCCGGGCCGGGGGGATCCGAGCGGTGGTTGGAGCGACAAAAGGGATTGATGATTTTTTGGGGTCTCTCCAGGTCCGCGTCCGCATTATAGACATAAAAACGCCCCGGCTTCAGACGGGAAATATCGGAACCGGCGCCCCCGCGCTGACGCATCTGTTCCTGAATCACGGCAATGGTGTTCGGTGAATTGGCCTTGCCATAGTAATGGGTGGAACAGTTGCCCACAACCGCATTGTCAATTTCCTTGGGATTCTGGGTGGCCAGGATAATTCCCAGATGATATTTGCGCGCCTGGGCGGCCAGGCGCATCAGGCTGTTTTTACAGGCGCAGGAACGGACGGCGGGGACAAATTCCTTGGCTTCATCGATGACCAGCAGTCCCTGGAGAGGCCGGGATACGGGGCGAGGGTGACGGCGAATCCATGCGAAGAGCGTCATGGCCAGCTGATTGACAAACTGACATTTTCCGGACAAATCATTAATGCCCGACAGGTTGATGACCGAAATGCGGGTCTTGTCATCCGGCGCGTCATCGCCGAACAGCGTCGCCGGATCCATGGGCGTCCCCGTACTGCGCAACAGGGGTGTGGTCTGGAGTTTGACCTTCAGAGCATCGGCCAGCTCCCGCGCCAGGACCTGCTCCTTTTGGATATGGAGCGAAGCCGCTTCGGGCATGTCATTCAGGACATGGATTAATTCCGCCAGCCCCCCATCGCAATGCTCGGCGAAGTACCGCAAGGCCGCCGTCAGCACCCCTTGCTGATTGAACGCTTTTTGACTCTGGGAATTGATGATCAGTTCACTGAGAGAGGCGGCGGCCATATCGACGGCCTCCTCCAGATCGTCCGGATCCTGTCGCAACGCGGTGAAATCAGGCAACGGATCAAATCGCATGGGATTGGCGCTCTCCCGCCCCGGCGTCCAGATCACGGTCTGTGTTCGATCCAGGTAGCGCGCGCCCATGTCCTCGGCCGCCAGGACTCCCTCGGGCAGCGGCGCCGACGCCTTTTCTCCCATCGTGCTCAGATCGTTGGCGCCATCGATAATGATGGCGGGAATGCCCTGCAGGGCGGCATCTTCGACCAAACGGCGCAAAAGAACGGTTTTCCCCGATCCGGCCCCTGCCAGGACGACCGTGTGCTTTTCCAGCAATCCGATGGGCATGGACACGGCCGCGCGCTCGGGCGCCGCGTCCGTCGAATATCCGAGAAGAATGCGCCCCGTCCTGACCGGTTTCCCGTCGGTGATGGGTGAGGCCGGCTTCACCGTCTCGTTCGTTCGCGGCCGCGCAGCGACCGGCGTTCCAGACGTTCCGGAAACAGTGGTGGAATGGGTATCGACAACCGCCCCCCCCCCACGGTTCGAATGCCATTCCGAATCGAGTGGGCTGGAAATAACCGTTTGGACATCCACCCGGACATTGGTGTGGGACGGTCCCACGCCATTGGTCAATGACGTGGGCGGCGCCTTGTCTTCCGATACTTCGACAACCACCGGTTGGGACGGCGCCTGGGGGCTGACCGCCGAAGGGGATAGACCACTGCCAGGATTTGGCGTTCCGCCCTTCTCCGGCGCCTTCTCGGAAAGCCCCAACTCAAGCAACCGCCCGGCGGCCATCTTTGCCAGAGTGAGTTTCGAGGCCGGTCGGCGCGCCTGAAGCCAGTCGCTGAACAGGGGATGATTTTTTTGGGCCAGAACGTCCAAAGCCACCAGCGCGCGCATATCCTCTTCCGGCGGGCGATAATGCCGGCCGCCGCGTTCGACGAACGTCTTCAGCAATTCCTCCGTTCGGGGGCCGGTCGGCAACGGCTCCGTGCGTAAAATGACGAGATGGCGGAACGAAAAATCCTTTTCAATTCCAGAATGCACCATGGCGTCCCGAAGGTGGGCCTGGAAGGAGCGAACGTGTCGCCGCTGAAGCGAGCAAAGATAAAAATGTTCCTCGCGATCGTTTTCTTCGGTAAAAATCAAACGAAGGCGCGTGATGTGGGTGGCGCCACACAGGGCCTCCACCTCCGGAATGATGTTTTCCGGCAGGGGCGTTTCGTTGACGAAATGGCCCATGAAATTCAGGAGCAGGGGCGTCCACTGTTCGTCCCCGTTTCGCTCGTCCAAGAGCGGGGCGATATTGGCCGATCGGCGCGCTTCCGCATACATCTGATCCAGTTGAGCGAAGGCTTCCGGCTCTGGCGCCGGTTCCGTGTCGGGCCCCGGCGTCGGGCGTTCGATCAAAGACGTTAATTCCCGGACGGCTTGGTCCCGCCGGCATTGCATGATGTGCTGATGGCAGGCCTGAAGGATACGGCGAGGGGTCAGGCTTTGGATCTCGGGATCTTCGAAAGCCTCGGGGCGGAAGGGCCATGACTTATACGGCTCGCGGAAACTGTTTTTCACGTAAGCCATACACAGACGGTTCTCAATCAGCATCCGGGCATTCTCAGCCGTGCGAACCGGCCCCAGCTGTCGAGGGGATTCAAAACAGTCCAGATTGGCGCGCAAGGCCAGTTTGCGCAAGATCTCCCAGACGCTTTCCAGACAGGTCAGCACAATCAACGTGCGTGTCGTCACGCTGGAGTGGAGCTGGCGCAGGCCGCTGGCGACGCCTTCGATCACGGACAACGCCCGATTTTCCTGTCGCGTATCGTCGGGATCGTGGGCCAGCGCTTCGTAGTTTTGTTGAATGATGATCGGGTCCAATTGATCGAAACTGATGACCGTGGGTGTGGACAAACTCGCGAACCACGACAGACCGCGAATGATTTCGACGGGTTTCTGCATAGGATGTCGCAGCCGACAGCGCTTGCGTTCGCTATCGCCCACGGGCAACCCCCGCAACCAGCTTTCTCCGATTTCCATCAGATCCAGATTGCTCGACAACGTCAGAAACAGCGAACGGATCACATCGCTGTGGCGATTGACATCGTGGCGATAGGATGAATGGAACTCTTTGATCAGGCGATCGATAACATCCAACAGTCGCGATTCTTCCAGGTTTATCAATAGTTGGACACGCCGTTCCGCATCACCGCCGGGGTAAAAGCGGTCAATAAATCCCTCGACCATTGTCATGAACTGATTCTTGGGCGTTGCCCGCGGCTCCACCAGCGAATCGAGATACCCCTGGAGGACGGTTTCCCAGAAATCCGTCACGTCGGTCATATCCACATGGATAAAAAGGGCCTTGCGATCCAGCGTCTCACGGCGGAGCGCGCTGAGCAGGTGGGTTTTCCCCGATCCCGCGCTGCCGAGGAAGACCCAGGCCAGAGGCGACCCCAGATCTTCATCATCCAGCAATTCATCCAGCCGTTCACGGTATTCTTCGCGCCATTCATGATGGATGGCGGAAACGTCGTACGGAGGATTGTCCCAAATCCCGTCCATCCGCATCACGTAATCGAGTTTGACCGCTCGCAGCGCTCGCAGGGCCTGCTCTTCTTCGAGTCGCGACGTTTGGGCCGGGTCCATCATGACCGTTCTCCCATGTACAGAATATGACGTTGATCCAATCCCAGGTCCAAGGCGGCCGCTTGATCTTCGGGACGAATTTCTCCCGGATTGTCCAGCGCATATAAGGTCAGCGCGCCGGCCGCTTGCAGGGCCAGGAGGGCGGCGTCCACCTCTTCCCGCGGGACGCCAGTGAGCCGGCGCCGTAAATCCGCCAGTCGGACCCGCACATTCCAGTGACCACCGGAGCTGTCACAATAAGCCCGGCGAATCGCTGGTTCCAGTCGCGTGTCCACACGGGGGGGGGAGGTGTCCTCCAATTCCTCCCAAAGGGATTCATCGGCCACCGGCGTTTCGGCGGGCGCCTCTTCCGCGGCCGCTTCAGCCGACGCGCTCAACAGATCCGCCAGAGAGACATCACAACGGGTCAGGTACCCGTCCAAGCGCCCTAACAAATCTTTCAGGGCGCGAGCGCCGTTGATCGAAAGGGGGAAATCCGCGCATAAATTTTGGCCCGCCCACTCCCAGGCCTTGTCCGTCAGGTGAACGAACGAAGCTCGGCGCTGGGTTTGGGGGTTCACCCCTGGAACAATCTCAATCAGGCCGTTGTCCACCAATGGTTTTCGCTGAGCCGGTGACAGGCTGGGTTGCGTCTTCGAGAGCGCTGGCGCTTCGGGGGCGAAAAGCAAGCGAAAGAGAAATAAGGTTTGCAGGGGAGTGGGTGAAAAATCCATGGCGTTGGGCCTTTTCTTTTTTTGAAAAACACCGGCGGAACCACGGGCTTTCCGGAAAGAGATTGTCTCCCCACGCCCTGTTCCCGCGAAATGTGCAATCAACAACACGACTCAAACTATCGCCGTCAGGGCGTGAAAACAAGGGGAAGTCGCACGGAATATTACCCCGATGGGGACAAGTCGGATAAAACGTGGAAAATTCCCGGAAAAGGTTGTTGCGTTGGGGCATGAGCCGGTGAAAGATAAGGGTGGATTGTGTTTTCCGCGCCTTCTGGCATGACGCCGCACGAGGATCCCGGTTTGTGCGCCGCGTAGAACAGGAAAAAAATCAGGAGGTTGGTCGAGGCCGAATGCAATTAATCGACACCCACGCCCATTTGACGGACGCCCGCTTTGAAAGCGAAGGGGATCGGATTTTGGCCAACGCCCGCAAGGCCGGCGTCGACCGGATCGTTGTGGTGGCCGACGCGATGGCGTCATCCGTTCAGGCTCTGGAATTGGCCGAACGCCATTCCGGGACGCTCTGGGCCTCGGCGGGCGTCCACCCCCACAACGCCACTCAATATGAGAGCGACACGACACAACATCTTCAGGAACTCGCCTTGCGCGATCACTGTGTCGCCATTGGGGAAATCGGGCTGGATTATTATTATGATTTTACACCTCCCGCTGTTCAGCAATCGGTTTTCGCCACTCAATTGGATTTAGCGCGGGCATTGAATCGGCCGGTCATCATTCATTGCCGCGACGCCTACGACGATCTGTTGCGCCTGCTTCAATCCCATCCCCTCGGTTCGGCCGGCGGCGTGGCCCATTGTTTTACGGGTACCCAGGAACAGGCTTGGGCCCTATTGGATCGGGGCTTGTATTTGGGCATGGGAGGCGTTATCACTTTCAAAAAGGCCGATGAGCTCCGCAGGGTCGTTCGGCATCTGCCGCTGGATCGACTGGTGATCGAAACGGATGCGCCCTATCTGGCGCCAGCGCCCTATCGCGGCAAACTCAACGAGCCGGCTTATGTCAAAATCATCGCGCAGCGTCTGGCGCAGGAATTGAATATTTCCGAACAGGCCGTCGCCGAAGCCACGACACGGAATGCGATGCAGTTATTCTGGATAAACGAAAGATAAAGGAGATTGGGAATGCGCATCCCTGAAAACATATCGCCCGCGCAACTGAAGCCGGCGTTGAATCGTTTTTTTGAATTGAGTGGACAAAAGATCCGTCAACTCAACGCAGACTGGGAGCCAGCGAAGGGATCGCCCGTGTTCACCGTGGATGGGCGCTACTCGGCCCGCGGCTGGACGGAGTGGACGCAGGGCTTCCAGTTCGGCTGTCAGTTGTTGCAGTTCGACGCCACGGGCGCCCAGGAGTTTCTCACAATGGGTCGCGAAAACACCCATCAATATATGGCGGCCCATGTCAGTCATATTGGCGTTCATGATCACGGCTTCAACAACGTGTCCACGTATGGAACCCTGCGCCGCTTGATCCTGGAAGGTCGCTGTGAGGACAGGGCGGGGGATGTGGCAGCCTGTGAATTGGCCCTGAAGGTTTCCGGTGCCGTTCAGGCGGCCCGCTGGACAAGGATCGCCGACGGCACGGGATTTATTTACTCCTTCAACGGCCCGCACTCCCTCTTCAGTGACACCATCCGTTCCTGTCGCTCCCTCATGGTCGCCCATGGGTTGGGGCACGCCTTAATGGGCGAGGGGGACCGCCCGATCTCTTTGCTGCGCCGCGCCATGGAACACATTAATAACACCTGCGCGTTCAATGTCTTTTATGGCGAAGGCCGGGATCGCTACGACCTGGCCGGACGGGTGGCTCACGAAGGCTTGTTCAATTGCAACGACGGCGCCTATCGCTGTCCCAGCACCCAGCAAGGCTATTCGCCCTTCACGACCTGGACCCGCGGGCTGGCCTGGATCTTGACCGGGTGCGCCGAAGAACTGGAATTTTTCGATCAGTGGAGCCCCGCGGAGTCGGATGACACGGCCCTGATTCAAGCGACCACCGCCACCATGCTCAAAGCGGCCCGCGCGACGGCGGATTTCTATATCGCCCACACAGCGACCGATGGGATCCCCTATTGGGATACCGGCGCGCCGGGACTGGCGGAAATGCCCGATCGCTATGACACGCCGTCGCGTCCCGACAATCCCTATGAGCCTGTGGACAGTTCGGCCGCCTGCATCGCCGCGCAGGGGCTGTTACGCTTGGGCCGCTATTTAGGAACGGAGACCCCCGACGGCGCCCGGTATTGGAAAGCCGGTCTGGCTGTGGCCCGCGCCGTTCTGACGCCCCCCTATCTGTCGGAAGACGCCCATCACCACGGTCTGGTTCTCCACTCCATTTATCACCGCCCCAACGGATGGGACCATACGCCGGCCGGCAAAAGCATTCCACAGGGTGAGTCATCCATGTGGGGCGACTACCACGCCATGGAGCTGGCGGTCTATCTCAAGCGCCTGATCGCCGGAGAACCGTATTTGACATTCTGGGGGAAACTCTGAAAAACGCGGAGCGGGTTGTCACCCGAGCGCGCATTAATAGGATCGACGCCATTCCATTGGCCGTTTCACCAAATCAAAGGCAGGGAGAATTGAGATGCGTAAAATGGATCGCCTACATTTTATGCGGCAACTGGGGGCGCTGGCATTCGGAGCCATTGCCACCAACGGATTGACCGGCCCCGCGCCGGCGGCCGACCCAAAACGACCGAACATCCTGTTTATCTTCACAGACGATCACGGTCGGCAGGCCATCAGCGCCTACGGATCTAAAATCAACAAGACGCCCAACATTGATCGCATTGCCCAGGAAGGCATGTTGTTCAACAACTGTCTGGTGACCAACGCCATTTGTGGCCCCAGCCGCGCCGTCATCCAGACCGGCAAGCACAGTCACATCAACGGCTTCTGGAAAAATGGCCAGCAATTTGACAACACGCAACAGACCTTCCCCAAAATCCTGCGCGAAAACGGCTATCAAACCGCCATGTTCGGGAAATGGCACCTGGCCGCGCTGCCGACGGGCTTTGATCACTACGAAGTGCTGATCGGCCAAGGGCCGTATTATAATCCCCCCATGATTCGAAACGGCGAGCGCGTCAAACATACGGGCTATACGACCGACATCATCACCGACCTGACGCTGGATTGGCTGGAGCACAAACGGGACAAGAACAAACCCTTTGTCCTCATGTCCCAGCACAAGGCGCCCCACCGCAACTGGCAACCGGGCCCCAAGTACCTGAACAAATATGACGGAGAAACGATCCCTGAGCCGGATACGCTTTTCGACGACTGGTCAGGACGGGGCGCCGCCGCCAAAGAACAGACCATGACCATCGAACATCACCTGAATGCCCACGACCTCAAACTCAGCAAGCAGGGGGGCCTGACAGAAGAACAACTCGAAATCTGGGACAAAGCCTATGCGGCAAAAAACAAGGCGTTCGAGGAAGCCAATCTCGAAGGCGACGATCTGATTCGGTGGAAATATCAGCGCTATGTGAAAGATTATCTGCGCTGTGTGGATTCGGTGGACGAGAACATCGGCCGCCTGCTGCAATACCTGGACGACACGGGACTGGCCGAAAACACGGTCGTCATTTATTCATCCGATCAGGGGTGGTATCTCGGCGAACACGGCTGGTACGATAAGCGCTGGATGTATGAAGAATCACTGCAGATGCCCCTGGTGGCCCGCTGGCCCGGTGTCATCAAACCCGAACTTCAAACCGATGCCCTCGTATCGAATCTCGACTTTGCTCCGACCTTCCTGGACATTTGCGGCGTGAAGGCGCCCGGCGACATGCAGGGCAAAAGTATGCTCCCCATTCTCAAAGGCCAAACGCCCAAAGACTGGCGCAAATCGTTCTTCTATCAGTATTGGGAATATCCCGACTCCCACCGGGTTCATCCGCACTATGGCGTCCGCACGCAAACGCACAAACTCATCTACTACCCTCTTCTCAAAGAGTGGGAATTATTTGACCTGATTGAGGATCCCGACGAGTTGAAAAGTGTTTACGGCGATCCGGCTTACTGCAAAATCACGGCGGATTTGAAACAGGAACTTGAGCGCCTGAAAAAGCAATACCAGGTTCCCGAACGGGACGATGTCTATCCCGACGGACGGGCCTTCCCGATTCCGAAGGACCGCAAGGCGTAAAGCCGTTTGGCGCGACATGGAAAGGATTTCGTTTCGCCCTTACAGTATTGTTTTATCAATTGCCTGGGCCGGGGCCGAGCGCCCTTGAGGGCGTTCGGCTCCGGTTGCCACAGAACGTCATGACGCCGGCCATAATCCGAACGGGGATGGAGAGGAACTGGAGATCATGAAAAACAGAATGGTCATTCTTGTGACGATGACCGTTGTGCTGGCGGTCGTGCTCGCAGGCGTCGCCTGGTTTGATGAAACCCGCCAGGTCCGGCGCCATTTTCGAGCCTTGGAAAAGCAGATGACCTTCGAGGAAAAAGGCTCACTGATGACCATGGGACTGCGGACGAAACGGACGGCGGACTTGTTTCAGGATCCGTGTGAATTCGACACGCCCCGGCGTTTCTTGAATGGCCCCTTAAATCGCGAAACATTGACCCAACTGTTGGCGCATTTTTTCGCCCAAACCGAGCAGGCCGAACTGGTCTTGTCTGAAGTGACGATCATTCTGGAAGGGGAGGGACAGGCCACGGCTGAGATGACGGGAGGCCTGACGGGACGTTTTTCGCAGAACCGTCCTTTCGTCGAGCACCATCGGGTTCGCTGGAGCCTGGTCAAGGAAGAGGGGCAATGGTTGTTGTCAGAATTGCAGGTCATCGAGTCCTTTGAGAGCGACGGGGCGCCGAACTGATGCGCCCTCCTCATGCCGGGCCGGCGTCGGTGTCCCGATATTTGAGGATACTGTTCCATGGCCCCATCCATTCCGGCCCCGGAACGCCGTCACACGAGGACACCATCCTGCGGCGGCGGCTTCCGTGGCCTTATGCGCCGGCATTTATGCCGGTACTTGTCTATGTGACAGCGGCTCTGACCTTCGGTTTTGGCCTCCTGGTATTGACATTGATTACTTCCTGGATTCGCACTTCGGTTTTCGAACGCGCATGGCGAACGCTTAATGCGGAAGGCTGGACGGATCAGCGCCACCGGTCGGGCGCCACCGGGGCCGATCTGGCCGATGCGCTGGCCACGGCCCGACTGGGCCGCACGGCCTGGGCCCACGCGCTGATGGGCGGTTTTTCAGCAGGCGGCGTCGCCGTGGCGGGCCTTTGTTTTGGGTGGGGCCTCCCACCGGCGGAGGCGTTCGCGTCTTTGGCCTTTTATCATCATATCGCGGTGACGCTGATCATCTATCAGTTGTTTTTGTGCGTCGATTCCGTTTACACGACCTTGGATACCATCGGTGTTTCGTGTTCCCTGGCGGCGCGAAAGCCGGCGAGTATCACTTGGCGGGAACGGGCGGTTCTGGCCGTCCGGGGATGGGGCATCTCCAAGATTCGCATTGGCGCGCCGTTGATTGTCGCCGCGGCGGTCCAATTCTCCTTGCAGGCCGTCGCCGATCAAATCACACTGAGTCCTTCGGGCGCGCTGGCAGTTGAATACGCCTCCATCTATGTTATGATTGGGGTCTTTCTCGTCATATACTGGATGATTTGGCGCGTCTTCGTCGGCGATGCGCATCTGCAAGCGGCCGAAGCGATCGAAGCGCGGCTGTCCCAATTGTCCCCGAAAGGGCCTGAGACGAGCGCCTTGCACACTGGAGATCCGGCATGAGACACTATCGAAAACGCATCCAACGGCATTGGCGCGCCGCGGCCGTGGTTATTCTTTTCAACATCCTCCCGGGCCTCGGATGGACTCAAGTGAGAGAAATCGCCGCAGACATGCCGGCGACATTCGAAGAAGAAGTGGAGCGCATTGAACGGCTCACCGCGCGCTGGAACTTCACAGAAGCCCTCGCCTCGGCCTCAGCGCTCAACGGTCGGGCGCGCACAGACCGCGAGCGGGCGCGCGCGCTCCTGCTCATGGCCCAGGCCTATGGCGTCCAGGGAATTGAGTATCGCGATCCCGCGGCGCGGTATGAAGGCGAGCGACGCCTGACTCAGGCCTTCGCCCTGGATCGTTCGCTCAAAGACGAACTCGGCGTCGCCTGGCTGCGCGCCAATCTGGCGACCTTTCGCGTCCCCCGCTCCGTGGCGCAGAGGCGTCTCACAGAAGCCGAGAATGAGGTCCTCGCCAACGACAAGAACGCTCAGGCGCATTTTTATCTGGGCCTCCTGCACCATTTCCTCGCCGTTTCCCCCGAGTACGCTTATACGCAGACCGAGCAGGAACGGGAACGACAATTGTCCATTGAATCGCTCAGCGAATCCGTCAAGATCAACCCACGCTCCTATGAATACTGGACGTATACCATCACGGCCCTTTTCAACGCCGGTCGCGTCGAAGAAGCCCGCCAGGCCACCCAGACGATGATGCGGCAAGCGGATCTGTCTCCTCATCGGATTCCGGCCAACGCGTCCCACCCCCATGTGCTGGCGGCCGCGTTTCTTTACGGAGCCGAAGCCCCGAGTTATATTCGCGACATGGCCCAGCGCTATCCGGGCGATGTGGATCTGCAACTTGAAGCCATCCAGACACAGGCCAATGAAAACACGGATCGCTATCGGCAAGAACTGGAATCACTGGTGGCCAATATCCAGGAAGGGCGTCTGACGCCGCCCGCCCGCCGGGCGCGCGTTGAAATGCGCGCCCTGTATCGCCTGGCCGCTCATTACAGCCAGCACGGCCGCTCCCGCGACGCGTTGAAGGCCTATGACCGCATTGTGGAATTGTCGCCGGGCTATGCCGAAGCGCGATACAACCGCGGCGTGCTGTTCAAGAGTATGGCGCCGGGCGCCCAAACGCTCGAGGAACGCATGGTTCTCCTGCGCAAGGCCGAGCGGGAACTGGAAGCCCAACTGGCCCTGAATTGGCACGACCGCTATGCGCAAGTCCGTGAAGCCCTGGACGCCACCAAAGCGCAAATTGAGGACTGCGAACGGGAACTGCGACAATTTGAAGCGCAGCAACGACAGGAAGCCGCTCCCCCCACGCCCCAGCCGGACAGCGCTGTCTCCATCTCGACCGAAACAACGCCGGGCGGCGCCCGCCCGTCCCGACAAACAGGCCGAGAGGGAAGCGCGGAGAATCTGTCGCTGACCTCAACCGGCATATTCGCTTTCACCGACGCAGCCGGCCAATTCATGCTGGCCGCCCTGATCGAAAACACCGGGGACGCGCCCCTGACAGTGGATGTGGCCTTTTATGATGACGAAATCGGCGACACCCCCATCGAAACGACAACCGTCACCGCCGCTCCTCATGACCAAACGGCAGCCGTCATTCCATGGACGCCTGCCGAAGGCGCCCATTACATTCAGGCGCTGCTGGATCCCGATAACCGCATCACCGAATCCAACGAACTGGACAACATGGCCTCCCGACAGATCAATCGACAGGGAACGGAACTGACGCACGGACAACTCAAGACAGACCGGATGGATCGTCCCTTTATCCCGGATCCCGATCTCATCGGTCCCTGGGTGGCCATTGATCATGTCGATACGATAGAATCGTTTGATGAAAGTCGCCGGAAATGGCGGGGGGAATTTGCCGTCCCCGAAATCCAGATCGCCCCCGACGGGCGCATAGACGGATTGGATTGGACCTGGACGCAGGATTATCTGATGCGCCCCGAACGCCAGACGGCCTCGCGGTACTGGATTCGCGACATCAACGGGACGCCGACGCTTTTCTTCGAATGGAAGGACGACAACTACACGATCCGACACCAGCCGCCGACCTACTACGTGATGCGGCGACCGTCAACACCCATTGACCCGGATTGAGCGTGTCCGCCAACGCGGACACACGCGCAACAACCACCTCGCTCAAAAATTGGAATCCGCTGACAGAGGGCCGTCGGCATTTAGTGTGCGCATTGAGTGGGAGATGACCCGATCCAATCAGACTTTCTCATATTTGTTGACGATACGCACGGTGGAGTCGCCGGTCTTCAGATGGATGAACTTGACGGCCAGGGAAATGCGGTTCTCTTCGTTCAGGGCTGTCCAGACGCTATTCAACACGCCATCAATGTCGCCGGTGAGTGGCATTAACTTGGGCTCGCCCTCAAAGGACGGCAGAGGGTCGCCGTCGCCGGCATAAGTGGTCAGGCAGCGACCCAATCCTGCGTCGAAGGACTCATAGACGAAGAACTGCCGATCACACCCTGCGCCCCAGGCCGACCGTTTCAGGATGGACATTTCGACGACGGGGCGCCCATAGCGCAAGGAGCAGAGGGCCGAAATCCGTGGCGTGTAGTTTGGGGCGTCGGGTTCATAACACCGTGTCGCCAAGGCGACCCGCGCATCGCCGCCGGCCAGAATCGCCTGGACAATGGTATCCGTCTGGTCGCCGTTGGTCGCGATATAGACGCCAGTCAGTTCGGCAAGGGCGTTGTAAATGATCAGACTCGGATCGGCCACTTTGGCGGGGTCCGCCGCTTCGGTGCGCACGGCGCCACCGTCGGCGACGAAGATACGATTGCGGCTGTTCGGACTGCGCCCCATGATCCAATAGACCTGAACCAGGCGTTCGCCGGTCTCATCCAGCCCCACGATGATGCCGCGTCCGGGATAGGGATTGGCCTGCAGAGCCTGAAGATTATTCCGGGCAATTTCACTCATTCTGTTACCTCCGAAAGGGATGCCTATACGATTAGAGCACACGGGCGCAGACCGAATTACGATGGACGTGCCGCACAAAGGCGCGTTTGGGATACCCGAAGGTCGCGCAGGCGTACACCCGATGCTCGTCAGGGATATTCACTTCTTTTTTGAGATCCGGGAAATGGCGGATCAGGACTTCGGCATTGCCGTTGATGCACGACCCCAGGCCCAGTGTCTCGGCCATCAGGACCATGTGATAGAGCGCATAACAGCAATCGTCCTTCGGTGTGGCGCCGACTTTGGGGGCATGCACCAGGACAATCAAGGGCGCCGCAAAAAACAACGGATCCATGCCCGCCTCTCGCCGGCGCAGGGCGCGGTCCAGGCTTCGCCGCACCCCGACATCCCGGACACGGGGGTCGAACAGGAGCCCCACAAAGAATCGCCACCACACATTTTTCAGTTTTTTCCGGGCGCGAATCATGCGCTCAAAGCACGCATCGGTAAAGGCGTGGCGCCTATCCGGTGTCTGGAGCAGAGTAAATTCGAAGGACTGCGTGTTCTTGCCGCTGGGAGCGAAACGCGCCGCCGCCAGAAGACGTTCGACATGTTCCATCGCCACGGGGCGTTTTTCGTAATGGCGATGGCTGCGGCGTGATCGGAGCAGTTCTTCCATTCCTTCAGTCGATGGCAAGATGGAGCGGTCGATCGTCTCCGGCAATCCTTCCGGGTCGGTCAATGCGCCGACAGGGCAAATGGCGACGCAATGTCCACACGCCATACACCGCGGGCCATTGAAAACAATTTGACCGTCCTCCAATGCAATGCCACCGCGACCGCACTCCTCAACGCAGGCGCCACACCGACGACAGATTTCTTGATTGACGGACTCGGGTTTCATTGGGTCTCTCTTGGCAATTTGAATACGTTGACGGACGGCCGTCGGCGCCGTCACGCTTTTTGCGCGCTGCGCGGCAAAAAGCGCGCCGGCGCCTTGTGTGCTCGTATCCTACCCAGGGCTCCGCTCCCTATCGGTCGCTCCACCCTGGGCTGGTATATGTCGCCACCTTCGGGGCTTTGCTGATGTTCGAATCCTGGGGCGCGGGCCTGATCGGACAGCGGCGCGGCGCCCCTGCGTGCTTTGCGCCTTCGCGCCTTGGCGATTAGCACAACCATCTTCTTTTCCTTCTATTCTTCATGGTTCAAAAAAAAGATGACGGAAGCCATGTGGTTGCGTAACTTCAAGAAATGCTCTAAAAAAAATTCCGCTGCGCCACGAGGTCATTTTCATCCTTTGTTGTGTCCATTTTTATGGACATGGCCAACGCGTTCGAAAAAGTGAATTGGGCCGGCGCCGGATGGCCGTCGGCGCCTCTCGAATGGATTCAGGGTTGCGATAAAAGAATCGCGCGACCGGAGCGATGATCCTGTCCCTTACAAGCGTCGGATATTGAATCCGCCGCTCACGTCGATCTGTTCGCCCGTCGAATAATCGAAATCGCCTCGGCCCACAGCGCAAACGGCCCGCGCCACATCGTCGGGCGTTCCCCACCGCCGGTTGGGCAGGAGCCCCTCGGCAATCAGTTTGTCGTACTTGCCCTTCACACCAGCGGTCATCGGCGTCGCAATGATGCCCGGTCGGATTTCGATAACCGGCATATCATATTCGGCGAGGCGATCGGCGAACAACAAGGTGGCCATGCTCAATCCGGCCTTGGAAATACAATATTCCCCACGGGAGATGGAAGCGGTGTAAGCCGAAATCGATGTGATAAAGCAAATCCGCCCCGTTTCCATGGCGCCGTCCTGTTTCCACTCGATCATTCGCCGCGCCAGCCGCTGCGTCAGGAAGTACGGCCCCCTCAGATTGATTCCCATGACCCGGTCATAACTTTCAGGTGTCGCCTCCAGGATGTCGGCGCGCACCGCCGGGGCCACGCCGGCGTTGTTGACCAGCAAGTCCAGCCGGCCGTATTTTTCGGCAATGACGGTCTCAATTTGCTCATGGTCTTCCAGATGTCCCACATCGCCACGGATCACGTCCGCGGCGCCTCCGTCGGTTTCGATGACATTTTTGACTTCATAGGCGCCCACATTCGGATTATTCGGATCCGCGCTACGACTGTTGAGAATCACAAGGTATCCGTCCCGCGCCAATCCGATGGCCACGCCCCGCCCGATACCCTGTCCCGATCCAGTCACCAGCGCCACACGTTGATCACAACTCATGATAGTCTGCTCCTGTCTATTCGTCTTACGAACACGACCGATAGGCCTCTATGATTTTATCCAGAAATTCCTTTTGGTCCCGTCCCCACCATTCGGTCGAGAAGATTTCCACTTCCGTAAATCCCTTGAATCCGGCCGCTTCCACCCAACCGCGGATTTCGCGGATGTTGATACACCCGTCGCCCATCAGGCCACGGTCGAGCAACAGATCCCGCGTGGGGCTCAGCCAGTCGCAAATATGAAAAGCGAAGATACGATCGCCCGCTCGCTGGATTTCAGACTCCAGATTGGGATCCCACCACAGATGATACACATCGACAGCCACACCCAACAGGGGGTGGCCCAGGGCTTCCACCATCTCATTCGCCTGGGCCATGGTATTGATGGCCGACCGTGTGTCCGCGTACATGGGATGGAGCGGCTCAATGGCGAGTTTGACCCCGGCCGCCTCACAATCGGGCAGGACGGCTGTGATCCCGTCGGCAATCTGGCGGCGGCTCTCGGCCAGCGTCTGGCCCGGATCGGCGCCACAGACCAAGACAATCAGAGGCGCCCCAATGGCAACGGCTTCCTCAATGGCCCGGCGGTTGTCGTCGATCCCTTCCTGACGTTTTTCAGCCGTCGTGGCAGGGAAAAAGCCACCGCGGCACAAACTGACCACGCTCAGGTCCGAATCCCGCAGCATCCGGCCCGCCTCCTGGGCGCCATACGGTTCCAGCGCCTGACGCCAGACAGTGAT